>QQXM01000028.1 GCA_014610835.1 Erysipelotrichaceae bacterium 7770_A6 | reverse complement strand
TATAATGCTACTGGAACATTGTTACTGCCCGTATATTCGTACAATATTAAAATATGTTCACCATTTTGCTAATATAGCCTAAATAAAATATTGCAGATAAAATGCTTTGAATAACAAAGCGTGAGGATAATTTATGAGAAAAAGAAAATATCAATTCAGAATGTTTGGAGGTTTATATTTAACGACAGACGGAAAAACGATTCCAATCAGCAGTCTTGTTGGAAAGCAATTAATTGCGTTGTTGACATATTTAATCTGTAACTATAAACAATCAGTATCAAAGGAAAAAATCATTGATATTTTCTGGCCTGATAGTGAAAATCCTTCAAATGCTTTAAAGTTTGCAATTCATCGTTTGAGAAAAGCATTGGGAAATGTAGTTGGTTTACCTGATGTTGAAATGATAGTTACTACAGCAAATGGATATCAGTTTAATCCAGCAATCAGTGTGGAATTAGATACAGAAGTATTTGAAAAAACTGTTTTAGAAGCAAATAGTGAGGAAAACTTCGAATTGTATCGTAAAGCGGTTGATCTATATTATGGCGATTTTCTAGAAGGGGTAGATATTGAATGGGTTCTTACAGATCGAGGTTATTATCGTTCTATCTTTGTTCAAATTTGTAATACATTAGCTGGAAGATATTTACAAGAAAGTAAAATTGAAGAAGCAGTGGATATTTGTGAAAGAGGATTGGATGCAGATGAACTAGATGAAACTTTGATTCATACATATTTGATTTCTTTATTGAAAGCAAAGAGATACAATTTTGCGAAATCCTACTTTGATGCAATTAAAAAAATCTATAAAAAGAAGGTTGGTGTTCCATTTGAATCTTTAGCACAGGGACAATCTTTTAGTCAACTTGTTGCTAGAATAGCAATCGAAGGTGATGAACAAACAATTGCGGATACAATTGAAAGTGCAATGTTACCAAATTCATCATCTATTGCTCCAATGATTGTTGATAATGATGTGTTTAATGAGCTGTGTATTTATACAATGAGAAATGCAGAAAGATATCATACAAAGGACTATGTTGTTACAGTTCGTATAGAAGCTGCCAGAGAAAAAAGAAAAAGAATCATGATGCAATTATTGAATATTCTCAAAGTTTCTTTAAGAAAAACTGATGTTGTAACAAGAGCAGGAGATAGTGAAATTTGTTTGCTTGTGCGATTATCAGATGAATCTGATGTAAAAATTTTATATAGCAGAATAGATAGTAGATTATCTGAAAGCGTTGGAGAAGCAAACTACACATTGACATATGCAATCAAGCCACTTGCATAAATTGAAATAGATAAAAAAACAGGAAATACTCTGTAATGGAGAATTTCCTGTTTTTTGTGTGGAAAACTTGTAGATTTATCACAGTTTACATGATTTCTAAAACATAGAATATGATTTTGGAGTAGAAAAATGCAACATGTTACAAAAATCTATTCTAATATTACATTGACATATTGATTTCTTAAGTTTATCTAGGTATATTGAAATAGAAAAGTGCAACATGTTGCAAAAATCTATTGCAGGAGGTTTTAAAATGGAGATTCGAAGAGATTTTTATTTGAATAAATTGATAAAAAGAAAAAATAATGGACTGATTAAGGTAATTACCGGTATTCGTCGGTGTGGTAAATCTTATTTGTTGAATACTTTGTTTTATCATCATCTATTAGAAATTGGCGTTGATGAGGATCATATCATTCGCTTTGCCTTTGATTCAGCTGATGATCTTTATCTGATTGGTGAAAGCTTGATTCAAATTGAAAAGGAAAAACGTGGAGTTGACCCTGAAAAATTCATAACTTATATCCGTTCTCAAGTTGCAGATGAAGGAATGTATTATCTTCTGCTGGATGAAATTCAGATGCTGGATTGCTTTGAAGCTGTTTTGAATGGTTATCTTCGCAAAGAAAATATGGATGTTTTTGTGACTGGAAGTAACGCAAAACTTTTGTCTAAAGATATAGCTACCGAATTTGCTGGCAGAGGTGACGAGGTTCATATGTACCCTCTGAGTTTTGCTGAGTTTATGACTATTTATAATGGCGATAAGTATATGGGCTTATCTGAATATATGCTATATGGTGGTATTCCTCTGGTTGTTTTAAGAGAGGGAGCAAACGATAAGGCGGTTGCATTGCAGAATCTTTTTAATGAAATCTATCTTCGAGATATTACCAAACGTAACCGTGTGAAGAACATCGGAGAACTGGAAGATCTTTTGAATATTCTTTCCTCCGCTATTGGTTCATTGACCAATCCAGAAAAGTTGAAGAACACTTTCAAGACGGTAAAGAAATCCAAAATCACATCTGCTACCATTAAGAAATATCTGGATTATTTTGAGGATTCTTTCCTGATTGAATCAGCACAAAAATATGATATTAAAGGAAAAGCATATATTGAAACGCCAAAGAAATATTACTTTTCAGATCTTGGACTTCGTAATGCAAGAATCAATTTTCGTCAGTTCGAGCAGACCCATTCGATGGAAAATGTAATTTATAATGAACTTCGTATGCGTGGTTACAGCGTTGACGTGGGCGTAGTGCCAATTGTAGAACGTAATCAGGAAGGAAAGGCAATTCGTAAACAGCTTGAAGTTGATTTTGTATGTAATCTTGGCTCTTCCAGATACTATATCCAGTCTGCGTATTCGTTACCAGACGAAGCAAAGCGTATGCAGGAAATAAGACCATTCAGAAAGATTGATGATTCTTTCAAGAAGATTGTTATCACTAAAGATATTGTACAGCCCTATTATGATGACTATGGTATCTTGACTGTAAATATCTATGATTTCCTACTTGATCCGCAAATTCTTGAATAATCACAATGTAAACGCATGGTGCTTTTATTGCAGTTCTATGACTTTTCCTGTAATTGCTGATGTTCTATGCGAGATTGAAATAACGGTTCTATCTTTCATTGCATTTTGTATTGCGAGAAGAACCTGCTGTTCTGTAGAGGTATCTAAATCTGCTGTGATTTCATCGAGTAAAAGTAATGGTGGATCTAGAACGATGGCACGTGCAATGGCAATGAGTTGTTTTTGTCCTTGAGAAAATAGATCATCATTGTATTTTGTATCTAATTGTTGATCAAAGCATTGAATGGTATCCCATAAACCAACGATTTGATATACATGAATGATTTGATTTTCAGTAATGTCTGGATCAAAGAGTGATACTTGTTCTTTGACTGTTCCGCGTACTGGATGAAATGACTGTTCCACATAGCCATAGATGCTTCTACGAATAGATGGTGAAAATGTGAATGGATCATGATTAAATACTTTGATTGTTCCAAAATCTGGCTTGTATAAGCCAAGAATGAGTTTGAAAAGTGTAGATTTTCCTGCACCTGTTCTTCCCTGGATTGTTACTTGTTCTCCTGAATGAATTTCTAGATTGTAGTCGTGTAATACTTCTTTTGTATCGTATGAAAAATAGAGATGTTGAATGGAAATGATGGGATTTGTGGTCTGTATGTTTGAAACTGGTTGAAATGCTTGCTTTTCTTCTGAGGTAAAGAAATCCTGAATGCGATGAATTCCTGCAATCGAGGATTGTATTGTCTGTATTTCCATACCAATACTTTCAATGGGTCCAAATACTTTTGAAATATACTGCATACACATCACAGCGTTTCCTGCGCTCATTGAAAAAATAGTGAATTCTGGGTTTGTTGCAATGAGAATCAATATGACAATTGTAAGTGCATTGATGATTAAAATGATTGGCGAGTATATTGCATCATAGAAGTTTGTCTTCTGTAATGCCTGATAGCTTTGTTCAATGGTTTGATCATATGCATCTTCCATGAATGGCTGTGCCTGCAGATTTTGAATCATTAGTAGATTGTTGATTGTATCTGGCAGGATTGCATTTGCATCTGCGATTGCTTTTCTATTTTGTATTTCACTTTTTAACATTTGCTTTTGTGTGAAGCGCGTAAACAAGAAAACAACAGGAAGCAACAGCAGTAATAGATAGAAAGCTAAAGATGCTTTTTGAAAGAGCACAACAAGAATGCTGATTAATGTACAGGCATCTGCAATCATAGAAATGATTCCAGATGAGAATAATTCTTCTAATGTATCAACATCCTGAATGATACGTGATGTGATAGCACCTGGAGATTGTTTTGTGATTGTGTTTGTATCCAGGTTCATGAAATGGTGCATCATTTCACTTCTTAGTGCATGTGTAAGCTTTTGAGAAAGAATGATGAGCAAGCTGTCACGAATAGATGTACTGATACTTTCCAATAGAAAAAATACAAAGTAGGAAAAAATCAAAAGAAAGGCAATGTTTTGTTTTGTGGAAAGAAGATCAATGATCTTAGCAAATAAGAGTGGTGGAAGCAGTGTGAATGCAATTGTGGCAATAAAGAATAGAATGACACCGCATGATAATAGCCAGTGTGATTGAAATACTTTTTTACATGTGCTGAGAATCATTGTGTGTACCTCTTAAGAGTGTCTTGTATGTTGAAGATGTCTGGCATAGATCGGCATGTGTGGATAGTGTTGCGCGTGTGTCTTCCAGCAGTAATACTTTTGTTGCGTATTGAAAAATAGATAAGCGATGAGAAATCAATATGATCATTTTATCTTTACAGTAAGACTGAATATTGTGGAATACCTGTTGTTCTGTTTTGATATCTAATGCTGAAAATGGGTCATCCAGGATAATCAAAGAAGATGCGTGAACAAGTGTTCTTGCCAAAGCAATACGCTGTGCCTGTCCTTTGGATAAGAGAATACCACCATTGCCTAACATTGTATGGATGCCTTGTTCCATCTGCTCCACTTCTTGATCAATGCATACAAGTTTCAGGTATGGAAGAATATCAATATCTTTGCCTAAGGTAATATTGTGTTCAATCGTATCATTGAGTAGCTGTAAATCATGACCAAGATAGGTAACGTTCTGTTTTTCAATAGAAATGAAACCTTCATATGGCATTTCCTGTAGAAATAGTTTTCCGAATGTTGATTTTCCACTGGCAACTTTTCCACAGACACCTAAGATTTCACCTTTCTGTAATGTAAAAGAAATATGTTTGAATAAGTCGTTGGCATTTGGATAGTGGAACGATAGATCTTTTACAGTGAGGGAAGGGATGATAGAAGGTGATGGGATAGATGTATCTGGATCTAATAAATATGGGGATAATCGTTTCCATGAAATCTGTGCTTTGTGCACAGCGTTGAATAATTTAGCGGATTTGCTTGATTTTGTTGCGAGTTTTAAGAAACAGGCAACATATGTTGTAAAGATGGCAATATTCCATGTTCCTTGTATTACGTAGTGGCATCCAGAATATAGAATTGGAAATAAACCAAGCAGTGTAATTACAAAATAGAGTGGTGGAAATGCCATGAATGGAATATTGGCTTTGATAGAAGCAGATTCATACTTCTGTAATATATTTTCATAGGAATGCATACGATTTTCTTCACAGCCATAGATGCGATACATCATTGCATTACTTGTAAGATCTAATGTTGTTTCGTTTAAGGCTGCAGTGATCTGTTTCTGTTTTTCACTTGTTCTTTGTACAAGTGTTTTCATTTTTTCTGCCAGTAAATAGGAAACAGGAATACAGACAATACATAGCAGTGTGATTTTTATATCGTAGTGAAATAACATGCATAGGTACGCAATCAATGCGATACATGTATCAAATAGTTCTGTTGTGAATTTACGAATACCTTCACTGCAGTCATCGGCATCAATGACAGCTTTTGTAAGCAAGGCACCTGTCTGTTCCTGCTTGATTTGTAATCGTGGTGCATAAAGAATGTTTTGGTAGATTTTCTGTTTAAAGCGTTTGTTTGTATTATTTGCGAAGATGCGTACATAGTTACGCTTATAGAAACGAGAAATCTGAACAATACTGATGGAAAACAAATATAAAAGAACGATTTTTATAATTGTTTGAAAAGAAATAGATTGTTGGAAGTAGTCATAAATACTTTGTGTGAGTTTACCTTCAAAATATGGTCCAAGAATTAAACCAAAGTTATAAATGAGACCAGTGATTGTGACAATGGTTAAAGACTTCCATTCTTTTTTGAAATAATACAGAATTGAAGGTTTCATAATGTCTGTATCCTTTGCATGACATTTGGAAAGTGTGATCGACTTTCTTTTTTGCTTTTTGCATACACCTTATCTAGTGTTATGAGAAATGTTTCTTTTTCTTCCTGGTTGAGATCTTCTAACAGCCAGTCATAAAATGCGGCTTCAATACTTGTTCTGGATTGCTTTAATGTTTGTGCTTTTTCTGTTGGATACAGAAGATGTTTTCTTTTATCTTTTATATCTTGTCTGCAGATAAGATATCCTTTTTTCACTAATGATCTGACTCTTTTTGTGACTGCACCTTTTTCCACATGTAGTTCATTTGCTGCTTCTTGTTGCGTTGTGCCTGGATGGTGACGTACATAATGGATCAGTTCCAGCTCGGAAGAACCAATATTTGTTTCTTTGAATACCATTGCATTGAGTTTCTGTGCTTCTCTTGCAATTTTACCTATTTTTCTTGCTTCACTCATATCGCACCTCTAATAGTTGTATGTACAACTATTAATATAAGACACTATTAAGAAACTGTCTATCGACCTTTTGAATAACAATGCTAGAATGAAGAAGAGGAGGTACAGATATGTGTACAGCTTTAACTTATAAAACAAAAGATTTCTATTTTGGAAGAAATCTGGACTATGAACATGGATATGGTCAAAGTATCATCGTTGTTCCTGGAAACTATCCAATCCCATTTAGACATATGAAGGATCTGGATCATCATTATGCATTGATTGGCATGGGGATTATGACAGCTGGCTATCCTAATTATTTTGACGCAATGAATGAAAAGGGACTTGCAATGGCTGGACTGAACTTTGTTGGAAATGCAGTCTATCATCCAGTGGATGAAACAAAAGATAATGTTGCACAGTATGAACTGATAAACTATATTCTTTGTACATGTGCAAATATTGAGGAAGCAAAAGAGGCATTGAAAAATCTGAATGTTGATAATGAAAAGTTCTCTGATCAGATGCCGGATGCTTATCTGCATTGGATGATTGCAGATGAGAATGGATGTTTAGTAGTTGAATCCATGAAAGATGGTTTACATGTGCATGAGAATCCTTACGGTGTATTAACAAACAATCCGCCATTTGAAATTCAGAGCTTCCTGTTGAATCAATATATGTCACTGTCCGCTCAGCAGCCAGGAAATACATTCTCCAAGGAATTTGATCTGAATACATATTCAAGAGGCATGGGTGGTCTAGGGCTTCCAGGAGATTTAAGCAGTACTTCTAGATTTGCAAAGTGTGTATTTACAAGAACGAACAGTACAAAGGAAGAGAGTGAAGAAGCAAGTGTATCTCAGTTCTTCCATATCATTCACAGTGTTGAACAGCAGAAGGGCTGTTGTGAAGTCAGAGAAGGAGAATATGAATATACGATCTATTCTTCCTGCATGAATACTAACAAGGGAATCTACTATTACACAACATATAATGATGCAACAATTCATGCGATTGATATGCATCGTTGTAATCTGGATGGGAATGAAATTGTATCTTATCCATTTATGGATGAAGCAAAAATTGAATATCAGAATTGATGTAAAATGGCCGTTTCAATGCGGCCATTTTTTCTTGATTATTTCTTTTATATGCATATAATTACCTATGATAATTACCGGAGGTAACTATATGAATGCGTATCAGGCAAGAAAAGTAATAGACGCTTTTGAAAAAGCAGAAAAGATACTGCAAAATCGACCACCTTTACCAAAAGATATCCTTCCTTCTTATTTGAAGATGCTAGATAAGATCTATGAATTGGATCAAAAAGGAAAGGTAAGAGGTTCTGATGTTGCTAGTGCATTGCACCAGACAAAACCAAGCATCACAAGAGCACTTTGTGCAATGGATGCAATGGGCTGGATTACAAAAGAAGATAGTGTAACAGATAAAAGAGTTGTATATATTGTTTTGACGGATAAAGGCAGAGAAATCCATCAATACTATATTGCTTCCTACTATAGTGCATTATCAAAACGTTTAGAGAAATATAAAGAAGAAGATATCAATGTAATGATGCAATTTATTGATGCGTTTTATCAGGATCTTAGTGAAGATCCAATGAAGAGAGAGGAATTTTAATGAACGATTTTACACAAGGTTCTATTTTAAAAAAGATGATTAAGTTTATGATACCAATTCTTGGTGCATTGGTATTACAGGCAATGTATGGTGCAGTTGACTTAATGATTGTTGGTCAATTTGGAACAACATCTGGATTAAGTGGTATTTCTACTGGCAGTAATATTATGAATCTGGCAACGTTTGTTGTTGCGGGATTGGCAATGGCTGTGACGGTACAGATTTCTAAATACATTGGCATGAAAAATGAAGAGAGGATTGCTAGACTGCTTGGTGCTACAATTGCTTTATTCTCTGTAATTTCTGTTGTGGTGAGTGTTGTTTTAATTGTTTTTGCACCACAGCTTTCTGTTTTGATGCAGGCACCAGAAGAAGCGTTAGATTTAACAGTTCAGTATGTGCGTATCTGTGGTGCTGGATTCTTGTTGATTACAGCGTACAATACGATTTCTTCTGTATTTAGAGGACTTGGAGATTCTAAGTCTCCACTGATCTTCGTTGCAATTGCATGTTGTGTAAATATTGTTGGTGACCTTGTTCTGGTTGCGGGATTCCATTTGAATGTAATTGGTGCTGCGGTTGCGACAGTTGCGGCACAAGGGATCAGTGTGCTGCTTTCTGTTTTGATTATTCGTAAGAAAAAATTGCCTTTTCATATTCACAAACAAGATATTTGTTTTAATGAAGAAATCAAAGGTATCTTTAAGATTGGTACACCAATTGCTTTGCAGGAATTGTTAACACAATTGAGTTTTTTAGCTTTATGTGCTTTTGTAAACTCTTTGGGATTAGCTGCATCGAGTGGATATGGTGTTGCGAGTAAAATCCAAGGTTTTGTTATGTTGATTCCTGGTTCTTTGATGCAGTCAATGTCATCTTTCGTATCTCAGAATGTTGGTGCAGGAAAAGAAAAAAGAGCATTTCGTGCTATGTTGACGGGTATTGGCATTGGTGCTGTTGTTGGTGTATTTGTATTTATTGGTGTTGTATTTTATGGTGATGTATTGGCAGGTATCTTCACAAATGATGCTGCTGTAGTACAAGAAGCATTTAATTACTTAAGAGGATTTGCATTGGAAGCAATTGTTACTGCAGTATTGTTTAGCTTTATGGGGTACTACAATGGTCACGCAAGAACGTTCTGGGTTATGATCCAGGGGTTGGCACAGACATTCATTGTACGTTTGCCTATGGCATATATTATGACAATGCAGTCAGATGCAAGCTTGTTTAAGATTGCATTATCTGCACCTTCAGCAACGATCTTTGGCATCGTATTGAATGTTGCTTACTACTTCCACTATCGTAAGCAACTTCCAGTAACAGAAGAATAGTATAGACATTAAAAACGATTATACTGGTTCTACTTCCTGAATGAATTCATTTTCTTTCAACAATGCAAACCATAGTTTTGCACCATCCTGGCTGTCTTCTAAATCTTCCAGTTTGACGCCAAGAAATCCTTTCTTTTCAAGAATTGCTTTATTTAACAATCTTGCAGGTTCATCTTTCATGGAATAAATATATGGTTCTTTTGGTGTATCTTCTCCATAACATGCAATATCTGGATCTAATGAGAATATTGCATAGTATGTTGTGGATTGATAACAGTTGCGAAGAACCATTTCTTTTGCATTATCTAACATGTTAGAAAAGATATGTTGTTGTCTGTATCGTTTTGTAACATATGCATTATGAAAGAAGCATGCTTCACCATCAATTTCATCTGTATTATTAGATTTACATAATGGATATGGGTAATCAGGAAACATCATTTTACAAAGTGTATAGTGCTGTAAAAAAGACCAGTCTGAATCTAAGGATAGTTCTTCAAAGATGTCATTAGAATGCAAGACATCATGCATCGTTCCATGAGAAAACGCCATATCTGCGATGATTTGTTCTTTATCATAGACAAGAATCAAACCTTGTTCTAAGACTTCAAAGGAATTCTCTACAACACGAGGATATGTGAATGTCAGATAGAAATAATCATCAATCTGTTCAACATAGCACTCTTCTGGGAAGAGGTTGTATCGTTGTTGAAGTTGCTGGTATGTTGGTTGAATATAATTTTTCAACATTTCATATGCTTTATCAAAATAGTGTTTTGTTAATGTATCCATGTGAATATCATAACAGAAATTGGAGTATACTGAATGAGAAAGAAGGTAGTTAATTATGAAACCTGTGATTGGAATATTGGCGCATCCACCATATACACATGTAGAAAACAAATTTAATCAAATCTCCTGCAACTATACAAATTCTGTTTATGATGCAGGAGGATTACCTTTCATCATTCCTCAGATTGATGATCCTGCATTGATTCAAGAATATGCTGAACAGATTGATGGCTTACTGATTCCTGGTGGAATTGATGTGAATCCTTTGATGTATCATGAAAATCCTTTACCAAAACTTGGAAAAGTGGATAAAACATTTGATGAATGGCAATTACATTTCTTAGAAGCTTTTGTGGAAACAAGAAAACCAGTTCTTGGTATTTGTAGAGGCGTACAGATCATGAATGTATTCTTTGGTGGTACATTGTGGCAGGATCTGTCAAATCGTGAGAATACGTTCTTGCATTCACAGACAGAAGCAAGAGATGAAGTATCGCATCGTGTGACGATAGAAAAGGAATCAAAACTATATGCATTGTTTGGAAAAGAATTGTATGTGAATTCTTTCCATCATCAGGCATTAAAAGAAGTAGCGAAGAATCTGAAAGTAACAGCATATGCAGATGATGGTGTTGTAGAAGCAGTGGAAGATCCTGCATATCCATATCTTGTAGGTGTACAGTGGCATCCTGAAGGATTTGTGTATACAGATCATAGTATGTCTTGCTTATTTAAAGATTTTGTAAGTGCGTGCAAAAAAGATTAGGGTTACATTTTTTTTAATAGTAAATTCTATTTTGTATATACGGAAGTGAAATTTAACTTTTCAGCTCAGCAGAAACTTTCTAACTTGCAGGAAGGGGATATGATTACATTTGCGGATGCTGTAGGAAATGAATTTACATACAGTGTTGCCGGGATTGAAATACTACAGCCTGAAGAAGTAGATGATATGACAAGTGGACAGTGGCCTTTGACATTGTTTACATGTACATATGGTGGCGCTGGTAGAGTGACAGTGAGATGCAGGAAAAATACTGAATAAATGTGATTATAAATTACAAACTGCATAGAGAGGGATATTTTCCATCCAGTCTTGGTCAATGTATTTTCTAGTTGAGAAACGGATTGCTTTTTCTGGATGGAATTTATCACAATATGCTTTTAGACTTTGTGATTTGATATTTCCTTCAGCTTTGACTTCAATTGGAATAACATTTTTCCCTCTTTGAATTAGAAAATCTTGTTCAAATGTTGATTTATCTGTTCCATAGTAATATGGAGTGTATTTTGTGTCTGCAATGATTTGTTGAAGAACGTATTGTTCTGTTAGTGCTCCTTTAAATTCAATGAAAATATCATTGCCTTCAAGAATGGATGCAGCATCTAATTCACTCAGTGCTCCAAGCAAACCAATATCAAGCATAAATAATTTATAAATGTTCATGTTTGTATATGCCTTTAAAGGTACATGTGGTTCATTGACACGATTGACTTTATGAACAAGGCCACTATCAACCAGCCATTGTATTGCTAATTCATACTCACTGCTTCTTGCACCTTTTTTGATTTGTCCAAAGAAGAATTTCTTATTTTCTTTAGCAAGCTGCATTGGAATGGAATTCCATACTTGACGGATTCTTTCAAGAGAGTGATTGTCTGCGTGTTTTCCAAAGTCTCCTTCATATTGACGGATGATATTTGTTTGGATATTTCGTACTTCTTGATAATCTTTGTGTAATCGAAATTCATTGACAACTTCTGGCATTCCTCCAACGTAGTAATAATTCTTTAGCCAGAATAAATACTTGTCCTGAAAGTTATCAATGATGGTATAGTCTTTTGTTTCTAGCACATCCGCAAGATTTTCTTCATTCATTGCGTATAAAAATTCTCGGAAATTCAGAGGATATAAGTCTAATAGTTCAACTTTTCCAACAGGATAGGAAACACCATTATGAATAGCAACACCTAAGAGTGATCCAGCAGCTACAACAGCGTAATCTTTTGCTTCTTCACAAAAATATTTCAATGATTCTAATGCTTTTTTAGATTCTTGAATTTCATCGAAAATAATTAAAGTGTTATTCGGTGTGATTGTGATTCCAGATTCGATATTTAAACTCATTAAAATACGTTCAATATTAAAATCTTCTTGAAAAACATCATCCATACGTTTGTTGTTGTAAAAGGAAATATAGGCTATTTTTTCGAAATTTGTTTTTCCAAATTCTTTCATCAGCCATGTTTTTCCTGTTTGTCGAGCACCCATAATAAGCAATGGCTTTCTATTTTCTTTAGCTTTCCATGTAATTAATTTCTTCATTGCTGATCTATACATAAATTCTCCTCACTTTTAAGCATTATATCACACTTTTTCCGACCTGTTTTCCATATAAACTTACATTTTTTCTGACCCGTTTTAGTCTGCAGACTACACTTTTTCCGACCTCAATAAAAAACCGCAAGTTTATATGCTTGCGGTTTCATCTTATTTTGTAATGAAATGTTGTAATAACGTGAATGTATGCATAACACCATCTACATGGCTTCTTTCATAGTTGTGAGATGCGTATACACCAGGTCCAATCAGACCATGTCGAATATCATATCCAGCTCTGAGTGTTGTTTCTACATCACTTCCATAGTGTGGATATACATCGATTGCGTAGTCAATATTGTATTCCTTACAGATATCATGTAATTCAGTAATCAAATCATAGTTGTATGGACCACCGGAATCCTTTGCACAGATAGATACCATTCTTTCTGTACATCCAAGATCTGCACCAACACATCCCATATCTACAGATAGCATATCTTCTGTATCGCTTGGAACATTGCTTCCACCATATCCAACTTCTTCCAGGCAAGTGAAGATGAGTGTGACTTTACGGTTTAATGTAATGTTTTCATCTTTCACCCATTGTGCAATACTTAATAGAATTGCGGCAGAGAGTTTATCATCTAAGAATCTGGATTTGATATATCCACTTTCAGTGACTGTTGTTTTAGGATCCATTGCGATGATATCGCCTGTTTCAATGCCTAACTTTAAAACGTCTTCTTTAGAAGAAATATTCTCATCTAGTAAGATTTCCATATTTTCTTCTTTTGTTTCCACTTTTTGATCAGCAACATGTGCACTTGGTTCCTTGTTCAATACAACACCAGTGTACATTTTTCCACTTCTAGTGAATACCATGCAGTTTTCACCATCTGCAGTAGACCATTGATGACCACCAAGTGTTGTTGGTTTGAGTCTTCCGTTCGCCTTGATACTTCTAACCATAGCACCAAGTGTATCGACGTGTGCAGCTAGAACAAGTGGATTTCCTTCGCCGCCAATCGTACATTCAACGTTTCCTTTTCTTGTGATTCTTGCTTCATATCCCATGTTATCTAATGTTTCTTTGACATATTTTGCGGCTTTTGCGGTATAACCGCTTGGAGAAGCAATCGCTGTGAGCTTGTAAAGCTGATCACAGATCTGTTTTGCATAATTGTTCATTAAAAATACTAGGCAAGGAAACTCGCTGATGAATCTGCGAGAGGAATTGCCTTTTTCCTTTCCACCAGCATTCCTTTGCTGGCACTTATAACTTTTAGCCTTTTGTATGATACGGACCCGTTATTAACCTTCTTACCATCCAGAGTTCGTATATCCATGAATCCACTTTTTCTTCTGCCAAATACGTAATAAAAACCATTTTCGTATCTGACAAGATCAAACAATCTGAAGTTTTTTACTACATGCGGTGCCTGATTACGCTTTCGGACACCACCTTTAAGAATCGTATTCTTGTGCAGCTGTCGATTGTGATGGCGCACAGCTTTGGATATATAGTAAGTATCATCTGATACAGTTTCAAAGTTCCTGCTGATCATAATGGCATCGTTGATGTGTGACTTTGGAAGTCCAGCGTTTTCACGATGACACTTGGTGATATATCCATACGTTTCTGTTACAGGAATATCTATAAGTTCTCGTAATTGGACGACCATTGCTTTTCTCATAATGCCCATGAATGCAGAATCTCGATATGACTTGCCTCGTTTTGACTTGTCACCAGGAAGCTGTATAGTTCCCGCATGCAATGCCTTATGACAATCCTTACAAAGAGTAATCAGATTATTTGGTGTGTCGCCACCAGTCTGTCTCGACTCTTTATGATGCACATGAAGCTTTACACCATCATCATGTCTGCCACAACATTGGCATTTGTAATCATCGCGGAAAAGAACATACTGACGAACATTGTATTGATCGTACATTTCGCCATTCTGGTAATCAGTGCCCACAGGAACCGGTTTACCTTCTTCCATTGCTTTGAGACGCTGTATATCAAATTCTGCGGTTTCCACATGAATTTCAGACAGTGGGAGCATCTTCTGGATTCTCAGGACAGCTGAGATATGTTCCTGTATCTTAACTTCCACCGATGGTGCCAGCCATCCTTTGTATTTGGAATGAACTCTGTTGTCAAAGCGAGCCTGTCTGTAACGTGTCTTGCGATTACGTCTTGTTTTTCTGTTCTGTCTTCTGACGGACAGCAGTTTTACCACGTCGTTTCTCGGACTCAGTTCTTCTGCATACAGAACTTTCTTTTCCGTTGTTGCTGCAATACCGATATGCTTGCTGCCTGCATCCATTCCCAGTGAAATGGGTTGCCTGTAGCCTGAACTGCCATAAAGCAGTCTGATTGTGAAAGGCACTTGTTTTACTACAGTTGCCTTGTGTTTCTGTAGAAGCACTCTTGCCGTTCGATGTCTGCACGGCATAACTGGCTGACCGTGCTTGTTGATTACGTATACGTACATATGATTATGCCGTCCTTTCTGATTGTCAGATAAATAACAGAGAACAAAACTCTGTCCGGCATCTGACTGCCGTAGTTGCACAAGTCACCAGCAACTTGTGCAGACACCTTCGCCAATGTTATCTTTGTTTGTAATGCATGCCACACTGTTCCTTCCCGTCAGAACTGTTTAATGACATGCCACAGAGCAACGGATTAGGTGTTACGTCCGAGGGTGTGATGGCAAAGATAACGTAGTACTCTTAATGTACCTGGTGGCATAAGAATACTCAGGCTAGTCAACAAAGGCTTTTTTCAAGCCTGCGATTTTAATCGTGGGTCATTGACTTGTTTTTTACCTCACTACGAATCTATTGTAAAGCAAATACTATTTAGTTCAATGGTTTCAGAGAATATCATAAAAATATAAATTTCGGAGTGAAAACTGACTTGAATTTTACTAAAATTGAATGAGAAAAATATCAATTTAAATGGAGAATGTTATGGAAAGAATGATTGAAGTATGTTGTGGAAGCTATGAAGATTGTATTGCTGCTGACAAAGGTGGCGCAAAAAGAGTGGAATTAAACAGTGCATTGAGTGTTGGTGGTTTAACACCTACACTGGCAACACTGAAAAGAGTGAAAAGAGATACAGATTTGAAAGTCATCTGTATGGATCGTCCTAGAGCTGCTGGATTTGCATATTCATTTAGTGAATTTGAAACAATGATGGAAGATGCAGAAGTGATGCTTGAAAATGGTGCAGATGGAATTGCGTTTGGTTTTTTAACAGAAGAAGGAAACATTTGTTTGCCATATGTGGAAAAGATGGTGGATCTGATTCATTCCTATGGAAAAGAAGCAGTATTCCATAGAGCATTTGATGTTACACCTGATCCATTTCAATCCATGGAAGTTTTAATTGATTTAGGTGTGGATCGTGTATTAACAAGTGGACAAAAAGCGAAAGCAATGGAAGGAATGGATTTAATCAAGCAGCTGCAGAGCCAATATGGAAGTCAGATGGAAATACTGGCGGGTTCAGGAATGAATGCTGGAAATGCAATGGAAATGATTGAAACAACAGGTATTTCACAGGTGCATTCTTCCTGCAAGAGTTACAGTAATGATCCAACAACAAGCAGTGAATTTGTGACATATGCATATTTATCTGCACCGCATGAAAATGACTATGATGTTGTAGATGAAGCACTTGTAAAGAAACTTGTTGAGGCTGTGCAATGAAGATTGTTTGTGCCCTGGATTCGTTTAAAGGTTCTTTAACATCTTTGCAGGCAGCCAATGCAATCAAAGAAGGCATTGGTGAAAATCATGAAGTCATTATCAAACCACTGGCAGATGGTGGTGAAGGGACGGTAGATGCATTGTGTGAATGTATGCATGCAAAGAAAAGAACCATTCCAGTGACAGGTCCATTTCTTGAAAAAGTGAATGCAGCGTATGGAATGACGGAAGATAATACCGCAATCATTGAGATGTGCAGTGCTGCAGGAATTACACTTGTAAAAAAAGAACAGCTTGACCCATATCGTGCAACGACATTTGGTGTTGGAGAAATTATTCAAGATGCATTCAATCATGGCTGTAGAAAATTTTTGATTGGTATTGGTGGTTCGTGTACGAATGATGGTGGTGTTGGAATGCTGCAGGCACTGGGATATCATTTTCTTGATCAGAGTGCAAAAGAAGTTTGCTTTGGAGCAAAAGGATTAAAAGATATTATCAGTATCGATGATACTTATGTAGATTCTAGAATCAAAGAATGTTCATTTTTTATATTGAGTGATGTGAAAAATCCATTGTGTGGAAAACAAGGTGCTTCGTATATCTTTGGACCACAGAAGGGTGCAGATCAAGCTATGATAGAAGAAATGGATGCATGGATGGCGCATTTCGCATCTATTGTAAAAGAAAAGTATCATGAAGCAGATCATAACTATCCAGGCAGTGGAGCTGCTGGTGGTCTTGGGTATGCGTTGCATACGTTTCTGCATGGTGAAATGAAGCGTGGTATTTCTTTTGTACTAGAAGAAATTCAATTAGAAAAAGCAATCCAGGAGGCAGATCTCATCATTACTGGAGAAGGAAAAATAGACGCACAGACGGCGATGGGAAAGGCACCTCTTGGTGTAGCGCAGCTTGCAAAAAAATATCAGAAGCCTGTCATTGCGTTTTGTGGATGTGTTGGGAAAGATGCAGAAGCATGTAATGAAAATGGTATTGATGCATTCTTTTCCATTCAACAAGGTGCTTGTTCAATTAAAGAAGCAATGGATACAGATCGTGCATACCAGAATTTAAAAAGTACTTCAAAACAAGTGATACGTCTAATAGAAAAACTGCATAAATATGCGTAAAAGATCAATTTATTTGATCTTTTTTCTATGTGTAAGCGTTAGCATTTTGAATTGCTCTATTTTTACATGAATAGAAATGATACTATTTAACGCGCGGAGGGGAAATATGAGTTTCATATTATTTATTTTGGGATTAGCACCGATTATCTGGCTTGCTTTTGCGTTGCTGAAAATGAAGTGGCCAACATTTAAAGCGGCAATTGGTTCATTTCTGATTTCTGTGATACTAGCTGTTCTTGTGTGGCATCTGCCTGTGATTGATACAGCTACTGCAGCATTAGAAGGAACATTGATGGCGATCTGGCCAATTATCATTGTTATTATTGCGGCAGTATTTACATATCGTTTATCATTGAGAACAGGTGGCATGGATGTTATCAAATCTATGATTACGTCTTTCTCAACAGATAAACGTGTACTTGTTTTATTGATTGCATGGTGTTTTGGTGGATTTATGGAAGGCATGGCTGGTTTTGGTACTGCAGTTGCAATTCCTGCCAGTATGCTTGTGTCATTGGGATTTGATCCATTGTTTTCATGCCTTGTATGTTTGATTGCAAATGGTACACCAACTGCATTTGGATCTATTGGTATTCCAACAGTGACTTTAGCGAATTTATTATCTTTAGAAAATACATCATTGTCATTTATGACAGCTTTACAATTAACACCATTTATTATTCTTTCACCAATTTTAATGGTGATGATTACAGGGAATGGAATCAAAGGATTGAAGGGTGTATTACCAATTACACTCATGAGTGGGATTGCATTTGTGATTCCTGAAATATTGATTGGTAAATTTGTTGGTGCTGAACTTGCGGTCGTTGTTGGATCTGTTGTTTCTTTAGCAGTTACAATTCTGATGGCAAAGAGTGTAAAAAAAGATCCTGCGTATGAAGTTGCCATTGAAACACAAGAAAAGTTTGATGGCAAAAAGGCACTATTAGCTTGGTCACCATTTATCATGATCTTTGTATTCCTTTTACTTACAAGTAAACTTGTTTCCCCAGTGAATACATTCTTGGCACAGTTTGCGACATCTCTAACAATCTTTACAGGGGAAAATCCTAATACAATTACATTTGCCTGGATCAATACACCGGGTGTGTGGATTTTCTTATCCGCAATGATTGGTGGTCTTCTACAAGGTGCAAAGATGGAAGACTTTGTGATTGTGTTGAAAGAAACATTTGTACAGATGAAAGAAACAATGATTACTATGATTTCTGTACTGGCATGTGCAAAAATTATGGGATATTCTGGAATGATTTCTTCCATTGCATCCTTTGCGATTGGAACAACAGGAAGCTTCTATCCATTATTTGCACCATGGATTGGTGGACTTGGTACATTTGTGACGGGTTCTGGTACAAATTCTGGTGTGCTGTTTGGTGCAGTACAGAGCAGTGCAGCTAATACATTGCAGATTGATCCATACTGGATGGTTTCTTTGAACTCATTAGGTGTTGCGGCGGGAAAAATGCTATCTCCACAGTCACTTGCGATTGCATTATCTTCTGTGAATGCAAAGGGAGAAGATGCAAAATTAATGGCTAGAGTTATGCCGTATGGATTACTCTTCTTGGTACTGATGAGTATTCTTGGATTTGTAGGAGCACAGATATTCTGAAAAAGTTGGAACTTTGTTCCATCTTTTTTTATGGATTATTGTAACTGCTTACACTAAAATGAAAGTGGTGTGTAAGGAGACAAATTATGGATTATTCAACATTAAAAGATTTTCCTCAAGGATTTTTGTGGGGAGGTTCTTCTAGTGCTTATCAGTGTGAAGGTGCATGGGATGAAGATGGAAAATCACCATCTGTATCCGATACAGCTGCCATTCCTGAAGGTACAACAGATTTTAAAGTAGCGATTGATCATTATCATCGTTATAAAGAAGATATTGCTTTGATGGCTGAAATGGGATTTAATGAATTCAGATTTTCAATTGCATGGCCTCGTATCATTCCTAGTGGGGATGGTGAAGTCAATGAAGTCGCAGTGAAGCATTATCATGATGTCATTGATGAATGTCATAAATATGGTATTGAACCAGTTGTTACGCTATATCATTTTGATTTACCGCAGTGCCTGCAGGATCGTTATGGTGGATGGGCTGATCGTAAGTGTATCGATGCATTTCTTAAGTACTGCAAAGTCTGCTTTGCAGAATATGGCAAGAAAGTAAAGTATTTCTTAACAATCAACGAACAGAACATGATGGTTTTATACCAGGGGCATCGTGACTATAAGGATGAAAAAACAATCTGGCAGGCAAATCATCACATGTTACTGGCACAGTCATTAGCAATGCAGGAATGCCATAAAATGTGTGATGCTAAAATTGGACCTGCACCAAACATTACAGCAATCTATCCTGCAACTTCTTCTCCAGAAGATAATTTAGCAGCAATGGATTTTGATCAGCTACGTAATCGTCTGTTCCTGGATCCAGCTTGCTTTGGTACATATCCAGAAGCATTGATGAGATGGTTTACAGACCGTGGTGTTGCTCCTGTTGTTGAAGAGGGTGACATGGAGATCTTAAAGAATGGTCATCCAGACTTTATCGCATTCAACTATTATGGTGCTGGATGTGTAAAGTATGTTTCTAAAGAAGATGGTGAAAAGGCAATTGCAGAAGCAAAGGAAAAGAAAGACTTTATGACAGGTCTAATGACATATCCTGGTCTATGCATGGCAGTAAACAATCCTCTGCAGGAATCTACATCTTATGGTATGGGAATTGACCCGGTTGGTTTACGTATTACATTAAGACAGCTTTGGGAAAGATATCATTTACCACTGATCATTACTGAAAATGGCTGTGGTGTGCCAGATACATTAGAAGATGGCAAGGTGCATGATGATTATCGTATTGATTATTTGAGAAGACATATTGAAGCTTGCAGAGAAGCAATCAATGATGGTGTTGATTTATTTGGATATTCTCCATGGTCAGCATTTGACCTTATTTCAACACATCAGGGTATTACAAAGAGATATGGATTTATCTATGTTGATCGTGACGAATTTGATCTGAAAGATATGAAGAGAATCAAGAAAGATTCATTCTACTGGTATCAGAAAGTCTGCAAGAGTAATGGTGCAGATTTAGACTAATTAAGGAAAAGAAAAGGAGAGTAAGAACATGAGTTTTCCAAAAGGTTTTTTATGGGGTGGTGCTACAGCTGCCAATCAGTATGAAGGTGGTTATCTAAGCGGTGGTAAAGGTCTTGCCGTTGCGGATACTTTAACAGGCGGTGATGGTATCCACGGTATTCCAAGAAAGTTTATTGTTGAAATGCCAGATGGTACAAGAAGAGAAATTGGGAATAGAGACGAAGTTCCTGCAGGTGCAAAGGCAATTGTAGATCCAGATACATATTACCCAAGCCATGAAGCTACTGACTTCTATCATCATTGGAAGGAAGATATTGCATTATTTGCAGAAATGGGATGCAATGTTTACCGTTTATCTATCAACTGGACTAGAATCTTCCCTAATGGTGATGATGAAACACCAAATGAAGAAGGTCTACAGTTCTATGAAGATGTATTTAAAGAATGTCATAAGTATGGTATTGAACCATTAGTTACGATTTATCACTTTGATATGCCTCTTCATTTAGCAAATGAATATGATGGTATGGTTTCTAGACATACACTTGAAGCATTCAAGAGATATGTTGAAGTTATTTTCAAGCGTTATAAGGGACTTGTTCATTACTGGCTGACAATCAATGAAATCAACATCAACACAAACTTCATGATGAATGGTGTTCATGAACATATTTCCAACAAGCAGAACGCTGAACAGTGCAGATGGCACTTATTTGTAGCAAGTGCATACGCAGTTAAGATTGGTCATGAAATTGATCCAACAAACAAGATTGGTTTAATGATTGCACATGGTGCTTCATATCCATATTCCTGCAACCCAGAAGATGTATGGGCTGAATTGACAGGTGCTCATGATCAGAAGTGGTTCTATGGTGACGTTCTTGTTAGAGGTTACTACCCAGCATGGAAGGTAAAGGCTCTTGAAAGAGCAGGCATTACAATCCAGAAGGAAGAAGGAGAAGATGAATTATTGAAGGAAGGCGTTGTTGACTTCTATTCATTCTCTTACTATTCTTCTCAGGTATTTGCTGCACATCCTGAAGAACATGGTGTATCTGAAGGTAACCAGACAATGGGTGTTAAGAACCCTTATTTGAAGGCTAGTGAATGGGGCTGGACAGTTGACCCACTTGGCTTGAGAATTAACCTGAACCAGATCTGGGATAGATATCAGATTCCTATGATGGTTGTTGAAAATGGCTTGGGTGCAATTGATAAGGTTGAAGCTGATGGTTCTATCCATGATGATTACCGTATCAACTATATGAGAGATCATATCAAGGTTATGAAGGATGCGGTTGAAATTGATGGTGTTGACTTAATGGGCTATACACCTTGGGGCCATATCGATCTTGTTTCTGCTGGTACAGGTGAAATGAGAAAGAGATACGGATTCATCTATGTTGATAGAGATGATGAAGGTAATGGTAACTTTGCTAGAAGCAAGAAGGATTCCTTCTTCTACATGCAGAAAGTTTACAAGTCTAACGGTGAAGATTTAGACTAATGCATTTATCAAAACAGTTCTAGTCAAATGATTGGAACTGTTTTTTTGATGCGTGATACAATGTGACTATAAAAATCGAGGTGTTGAATATGAACGAAATCATTCAGGCAATGAAAGAAAGAAGAAGCTGTAGAAAGTATCAGGACGCAATGATTCCTAAGGAAGATCTAGAAGAAATCATTGAAGCAGGTTTGTATGCAGCAAGTGGTATGGGGAAACAGTCTCCTATCATTGTTGCGGTTACAAACAAAGAAGTAAGAGATGAATTGTCTAAGATGAATGCATCTGCTATGGGAAGTGAGAATGATCCTTTCTATGGTGCTCCTGTAGTATTGATCGTATTGGCAGATAAATCTGTTCGAACAGAAGTGTATGATGGATCATTGGTGATGGGAAATCTAATGCTTGCAGCAGATGCTAAGGGAATTGGTTCTTGCTGGATTCATCG
The DNA here is from genome assembly GCA_014610835.1 of Erysipelotrichaceae bacterium 7770_A6. Classification (GTDB taxonomy): domain Bacteria; phylum Bacillota_I; class Bacilli_A; order Erysipelotrichales; family Erysipelotrichaceae; genus Bulleidia. The sequence continues at coordinate 2,620 of QQXM01000028.1, read as the reverse complement.
AGCTAAAGAAGAATTTGAAAGTGAAGAAGGAAAAGCTTTGTTGAAGAGGCTTGGTATCGAAGGTGACTATGAAGGAATTGGTCATTGTGTATTAGGCTATCGTGCTGATGAAAAACCTGTACCTGCTCCACGGAAAGAAAATCGTGTGTTCTGGTGTGAATGAAGTGTTAAGGACATGTTAATAACATGTTCTTTTTTGAAATATTATTCCGAAATATAACGACACAATTCGATGAGGATAAATAAATGTTAGAATAAATGCAAAGAAGGTGCTTGTATGGAAAATTCAGTTTTGATTGATCGGTATCGTAAATGGGTAATTCAAAGAGGAACAGAAACATTTCCTGTAACGGAAAATGAAGAAGGAAATTTAGAGATTGAATCGAAATTTGCATTGGGACGCGTGAATTTCTATGAAGATGATATTGTTGAACTTAGAATTGATATGATTCGTGATAATACAACAGAGTTCTTTCTGCACTTTCAATTGAAGGATTTGAAACGTGCACAAGATCTTTATGTTGAAATGGAAGAAGCAATGCGCAGCTTGAAGGATCGTCAGGTTGTACATATTGTTTTGTCTTGCACTAGTGGATTGACAACTTCTTATTATGCGGAATTATTGAATGCGGCATCGAAGACTTTAAATCTGAATTATGAATTTCAAGCAGTTTCTTATAATCGTCTAGAATCGGAAATGCATGGCAAAGACATGTTGCTGCTGGCACCTCAGGTGCATTTTGAGAGAAAGAAACTGCAGGAAAAATATCCAAATGTGCTTGTTAGAAATATTCCGGCACAGACGTTTGGAAAATATGATACAGGTACTTTAATTGAAATGATTAAAGGAGAACTGCAAGATGAGAATGCTTTAAAAACGCCAAAAGCAGTACGAACACAGGCTTTCTTTGAAACAAATAAAAAAGTACTTGTTGCAGGATACATTCAAAGTGAAAACGAAAATCATATTATTTATCGGTATTATCATAATGGCAATATTATGTGCAGTGGAGAAATTGTGTGTGAAGAAGGCTCAGTTGAAGAATTCACACAGGTTCTTGATCCACTTGTTGAAAAATATCCTGAAATTGAAATTATTGGTTTAAGTCTGCAGGGCTCCATTGAAGATGGTGTTGTATTTTTACCAAATCATCCAATGCATATGATAAATGTCAGAGAACAATTAACAGAGAAATATCATCGCCCTGTTGTACCGTTTAATGATGCAAATATGATTGTAACGGGTATTTACTGGCTGGAAGATCGTTATCGTTCTATTATCTTGTATTTTTTACCTGAGAATTCAAATGTGGCAGGTTGTGGACTTGTTGTGGGTGGGCATTTGATCCGTGGCAGACAGCACGTTGCAGGAGAAGTAAAATATACGCAGAAAGTTCTGAATTTATCTGAATCATATGATGAACTGATGAAAAGTGAAGAAGGATGTGCGGAAATTATTGGGAAAACATTGGTGACAATGACAGCGACAATTGGTCCAGAAGCTATTTTTGTGTATTGTGAACATACAGATCTACAACATATTCAGAGTGTGATGCTGGAAAGTATGGAAGAAAGATTTATTCCACCACTGCATCAATTGCATGATATTAAGGAATATATGATGACAGGGACATTCTTGAGATGTATCTGGAGAATGGATGATTTAAAGAGAAAAGAGTTTGGTTTAACACATAATCCATATTTATAATCATTTTATAATTGTTTCTTTCAATCTGTGGATAGATTTTTATTGAAACTGTGGTAATATGAAAACTCGAAAACAGGAGTGAATATAGTATGGAAGCAAGTGAACGTAAAAGAAAAATTATGGATGCGACAATGAGAATCGTAGCAGAAAAGGGACTGGAATCTTTTGCGGTATTGCAGGCGGCGAAACTTGCTCATGTAAATGAAGCTCTTGTATATAGAGATTTTGGGACAAAAGAGAATTTATTGTTTGAATGCTATAATCTTGTCGCAAATGAAGTAGCTGGTTTATATGATGATGCACCAGAACTTGTATTGGCTGATGATGAAAAAATGTTTGAACAGTTTCATGAAATGTGGATTGACTATTTTACGTTTTTAATCAAAAACGATTATAAAACGTTGTATTATCAAAGTTATCGTGATTCGGAACATATTAAGACATATGTTCAAAAAGAAGCAGAAGGGAAAACGGCAGACTTTACTGGTCTGATCCATGTAGTTGAACCTGTGATGAAAGCATTTCCTCTTCCTGAAGGAATGTCAATGCATTATATCTGGACATATTTGATGGATATTTCTGCGGTGTTTGCGAAAAGAATCATTCGTAAAGAATTGCCGGATACAAAAGAATCCTATGAATTTATCTGGAATTTAATGGCATCTGGTTTATCTGCCTATATTAAGAAATGAATAGATCGCAATGATCTATTTTTCTTTTTTTCAAAGGAATGTGCCGTTATAATGTTTGTAAAGAGAGACGGATTTTATGTGGCTTTGGTGGTTTTGGTTAATATGTGATTTATTAATTCCATTTGTAATGATTGTTGTAGGATGTTAGCGTCAGGTTAATTTAACCATTCCGGGTCAGGAGAAAATCGCCAATTTTAGTCAAAAGAAAAAAGCCAGCACA
>QQXM01000183.1 GCA_014610835.1 Erysipelotrichaceae bacterium 7770_A6 | reverse complement strand
TTTTTTATCTTATAAGAAATTGAATGCGTTTGTGAAAATGAAAAAAGCAGAAAAATGATATAGATATTCATCTGAAAGATGAATAAGCATGATGAAAACAGCTTCAATTAAATTGACAATATCGATTATTTCTGGAATCTAGGTGAATCTTCTCTATACATGTCATTCAGGCAGAAAGGGCAGAGCATGTGATCTTCATCATCATGCGGCGGAAGGTCTGAAATGAGCTTGAGTTCTTCCTCTGATATGTACTCTAGATAGCCGCATTTTTCGCATTTCATCAATACACGTTTGCCTGTAGTATCTGTCATTTGTGATTCCCTCCAATGGATTGTATGTATCTATGTAATTCATTATACAGCCGCAGCTGCATAAAAGCACATCACGATTGTAGGTATCTCTGATGGCAGTTCTGTATTTCAATTTGTTCAGCTTTCTTTTTTTCAGTCTGTCCCGTGCTTCTTTTGAGTAGTCTTTTTTTCTTTCTTTTCCCAGAAGTTTATGAATATGATTCAAGAGATCCTGACACTTGTTGTTGTAGAAGCCATAATATCTGATCATACGGAAATGCTTTTCAGGAACATGGATGAAAATTTTCTTCAGCAGTTCACGGCCGGATTCCTTGACAGTTATACGTTCTTCAGTTTTATGATCATCATAATACCAGACGACCTCATGAGTTGCTTTATCAAAAGAAGTGATTCTGCTTTCAGCCATGGCAGGACGGGATGCATAGCGCATCATGTAATTGACACAGCCTTTGATGTTTTCTGTATGGGTGGTATCAGAATCTTCAGATGATCTGTCAGATTTGGCATAGACGTAGAACCCTTTATCATAGCTTCTGTATGCCTTGTTTTTACATCTGTCAAATTCTGCTTTGTAGAATTGAGAAAGCAGTCTTGTTATTTCATACTGCCAGGTCTTGCGCAGACTTGTGAAGTTGAAATAATTGAATCTC
>QQXM01000027.1 GCA_014610835.1 Erysipelotrichaceae bacterium 7770_A6 | reverse complement strand
AAGTGGGGGTAAAGTACAAAAAGTTGGCATAAAGAAAAGAGCGCTGTTACCAACTTTTTAGAGTTTTCGACAGCGCTCAACAAAAACGGGGGGGTAACTATGTACGATCAGTTAATAGAGACATTTATCATTGTCTGCGTGACCGGAAGCTTCTCAAAAGCTGCCAGACAACTGTATCTTTCAACTGCTGCAATACAAAAACAAATCAATCAACTAGAAAAAAGAACTGGATTAACTCTGTTTACGCGTCATAAAAATGGTGTTGTTTTAACTTCTGCTGGAAATCTTTTTTATCATAGAGCACTAGAGCTCAAAAAAAGTGTTCAAAAAACATTATCTGATGCAACTCTAATACAAAACTATTCCGAGCAGCTCAAATCATTAAAAGTTGGAACTTCTTCTATCATTCCTGCTTCACATATGATGCATTGGCTCGATTCACTTCATAAGCAGAATATTCAATGCAATATGGAACTCGTTCCTATTTCACCTTCTTTTACTGATATAAAAACAATTACCAATCTTTTCAAAACAGAAACAATCAATTGTCTATGCATGTATCATTATTTTCCGTTGGATGAAAATCTATTTGATTTTTTCTTTATTGATGATTGTCATATCAGTCTTGGAATTCCTTTTTCTGGTCCCCTTTCTTTTAAAAAATCGATTAGTTTATCTGATCTTTCCAGCCAGACTATTGTAACTGTCAAACATGGTATTCACCCTGTTTATGATAAGATCATTCATCAAATCCAAAACTCCTCTGAAAATATATCGCTAATTGAATATGATAATCCATATACAATTGATATTTTTAATTCCTGCGTAAAAAACAACTACCTACTCATCACCGCAGATGAGTTTTCAGATGGTCATCCAAACTTAAAAACGATTCCACTCAAAGAAAGTTTCACAATTCCTTATGGAATGCTATTTTTAAAGAAACATTGAGATTGTTTATTTCTCCCACATGAATATAATATAAGTAAGGAAGACACACTATGTTAGCTTATAATCCCTCACGGTACAGAAACGGTATTTATTAAATGAATCGTTATCTTTTACTATTTTGACATAGAATACACCTGTACATTGACCAATAAAAAACACAAAAAGAAGAGAGTATATTATGAACAAGAATACATTTGCATATTGGATTATATTATCTCTTTTGTTAATCAATATTACTTTGATACATGGATTTGCATCTATATATCATGGTGCGGGTTCTTTCTTGACTACGATCAGTTCTAATGGAATGATATTCGTTACATTTCTAGGATATGCCGCACTCATCTATGTAATTCTCAAATTGATTGATGAAAACATGAAAAAATAATCAAAGAAAGAAAAATAGTTTAACACAACTAAAGTCACCTCATTAGTGACTTTTGCTTTACGATATAAAAGTCAAATCTTTCACTTGTTTTCTCATTTGATAACTCTTACATTAAAGTTAAGGAAACGACTATGACAACCAATCAATTAAAAATTTCTGCACTATGCAAAAAATACGGAAAAGTGCAGGCACTCGATCATGTAGATCTTTTATTATCCAATGGCATTTATGGCCTTTTAGGGCAGAACGGTGCTGGAAAATCTACACTTCTGAATATTCTGACATGTTCTCTGCAATCAGATGAAGGAAGAATTTTTTACAATGGAACGGATATCAGACAGCTTGGTTCTTCCTATAGAAATATTCTTGGCTATATGCCGCAGACACAACAATTATCACTTGATCTATCAGTAGAGGATTTTCTGTACTATATTGCCTCTTTAAAAAAAATTGCAAAGCCAAAACCTGTTATTTCTGAACTGCTTCATAAGGTAAACATGTATGACTATCGGAAAAGATCACTCAAGGGATTGTCTGGCGGCATGAAGCAGAGAGTCATGATTGCACAGGCTCTTCTGAATGATCCAAAGATTCTTCTATTGGATGAACCTACTGCCGGTCTCGATCCAATTGAAAGAAGAAATCTACGCAACCTGATTGCTTCTATTTCCAGTGAAAGAATCATTCTTCTGGCAACACATGTAATCTCCGATGTTGAATTCATTGCTTCACAGATTATTCTCATGAAACAAGGCAAAATTCTTGCATGTGCATCTCAACAGTCTTTGATGGAACACACAGATGTATATGAATCCTCTTTAGATATCAATACGCTTCTTTCCATGAATCCTTCTATTAAAATTGTAAATCAGACATACGTCGATCACGAGATGCATACAAGATTCATTTCAGACATTCCAATTGGAAACTGTGTAAGTACAACACTTGATGACGTCTATCTGGACTGGCTGGGGTAATGCTTATGGTACGTGCAGAACTGACTAGATTATTTAAAAACAGAAGCCTGATTCTTCTGATCATTACATTCTTCTGCCTTTCTATTTTTCAGTGTATCTATGTATCTTCAGAGGAAGATGTACGTTCACTATCCAATGATATTCCTGTTCTTGAAACAACAGACTTTTCACAGTCTGACGATACATATTCCTATGCAAAGGCACTTGGTCTATCTGAACCTGCTGCTTTCCGTGCCGGTACAAACGAAAAATATACAACAGTCTATACAGAGCTCCTTCAAAACACAAATGACAAGCTAGGTTCTGTACTGTTTTCTTCAGAAAGAAATCAAATGGAGCTGAAAAAACAGAAAGCCATTCTTGAAGATCTTCTTTCTGAACCATTCATCTTCATGAATGATATTCTCTTTACACAGTATACATCCTTCAATATGTACTGGAGCTTTATCTATCTGTTTATTGGACTGTACTGCACATATCTACTGATTCAGCAGGATACTGACAGTGCTCTATTTCCATTGTTCAACAGCTGTTCAACTTCATCCAGATCACTACTGCTTTCAAAAATCATCTCGATTCTTTTCACTGTCACAATGCTTTATCTTATCAAGACAGGCATAGATCTTCTCTATTTCCAGATCAATGGTCTTTCTCTAAGTGCACCATTTCAGATGTTGAATTCCATTGATATTATTTCCTATACACTTCCTTTAGGAACATACTATACACTGCTTACTGCTTCTTCCTTCATCAGTGTGCTTCTTCTTTTAATGTTCTTTATATTTTTGTATTCTCTTACAAAAAGCAGCACTCTTTCATTCTTTGTTTCGATTGCACTAATCATCATTGAAATGCTTCTGTATCGTTTTCTTTCCATTGCTTCTTCCTTTGCCATACTGAAACAATGCAATATCTATACCCTTCTGACAATGGATCAGCTTTCGGATCAGATTATCTATGTCTTTCACAGAATCATTCCATTAAACTATCTGATTCCTGTTCTTTGTCTATTACTGCTTCCTGTATTTACGATTCTCAGCATTGTATTCTTTCATAAGGCAGTCTACAGAAAATCATCGAAGGATAAACACATCTTCCTTCATAGCAGACATTTCACACTGTATCAGCTGAAAGAAATCTTTATTCAAAGAAAGGCATTGTTGATTCTTCTTGTTGTATTTGCTTACTGCTTCTATGACATGAATCACTACAAAGTTGTTAAAAACAATCGAGAAGCAAGCTTTGAGTCATTTGTACAGCAGTACTACGGCCCAGTCAATGATGAATTGATTGAGCGCATCAAAACGGATAGACGAGAAATTCATCACGCAAGTGAACGCTCTGATCAGATTGTCAGCAAGATGATAGAAAATGATGGAAACATTACAGAAGAAGAAAGTTTGGAACTGTATGAACTGGAATCATTGAGAACCCATAAAGATGATATCGACGAGATATTCATGGAAGTGCAGTCCTTAAAGGAAATGAATGTCAAATACTATGCCGACAATAAATCACTGTTACTGCTGGTAGAAAAAAAGAATCCGACAGGAACAATGATCCATGTTCTATTTATACTGATTCCTTTGATATGTATTATCTTTTCAACAATGTCAGCTTTCTATCAGGAAAATACATACAGATATGTATTCTGTACAAAGACTGGTGAAACAAAATACTTGATCAGACAATGGATGCATTATTTTGTGATTGCACTGATACTGACTGGAATCGTATTTGGACTTTTCTATCTGAAGATCACGAGATACTATGCATATCACTTCATGAATCAGACAATCAATCAGTCTCTTGGAATTCATTCAAAGCTTCATATGTCAACATGGCTGTTGTTATATGTTCTGAATTTTTTCAGTGTCTTTGCTTTTACGATTACATCTGCAATGGCACTTTCGAGAAAACTTGGAACAATTGCTGGAACAATTACACTGACAGGTATCATTATTTTACTTTGTATCGTGCCAAATGGTCTGTTTCTTTTGCTTCGATATGATTTTCTAGATCACCTTTTAAAATACATATTTGTATTAGCATTCCTGGTAATAGTAACAGTCGCACTAGCGATTCATCAACTTGTAAAATAAAGCTCTGCTTAAACTTGCAGAGCTTTATTCATTGAACAGTATATTTACATTGTCCTGTATCAATATTACATTCAATTGGTCCCGTATAATTATACGCAATGATTTTATTGTCTATGACGCGACAAATAACAGAAAAATCAGTTTCTCCATTTATAGATAGTATATTGTTTTCTTCAATTTGAATACTTTGAGATGGAATAATTTCTTTTATTAGATTTGCATCTAAATCATATATCCGATATTTCTGCATTCCTGAAAGCTGTGATGTATAAATATACTGATCATCAAAATACGTGACTAGTTCATTAGTAAATATATGAATGTCTTTTGTATCTGTTAAACTACGATAATGAGAAAATAAAGTATTAAAAGTATTATCTTCATAAGAAATCGAAGAAACATGATCATTATTTATCATTTCGATATACTCATTATCTTTCACAGGTAAATTTATAATTTCGTCATTTTCATCAATGTAAGAAAAATGTCCAAATTCTGCATTTCTCAAATAAATTTTATTTTCTGAAATAAAGAAGCTATCTGCATACGTATCTTTGATTGTCTTCAATTCCTTTCCAGATAGAGAAAGTATATGAATTGTCATATGTGACGTGTCTTCAATCATATATACTTTATTGTTATGAATTGTGAAATTGCTATATGGCTGAAAATCCAGTTTAAACAGTTCTTTTAATTCTTTTCCATCCAATGACATCTGAACAAATGAATCCCAGGTTTCTCCTTCTACATTCGTATAGGTTGCCAATGTATAAATGGCATCATCTAAAACATAAAATCCCATTTCAGCTGCTATAGAACTCGCATATCGTTTATATGCTCTCTGATTTCCTTCCAAAAACTGATCGTCACGGAAATAACAATAGTTAATCAGTGTATTCTTGTTTTCTTCTATGTAATAAAGTGTATTATTGTCCTGAATATAATATCCATCTTTATATTTTGCGATCGGAAGTGGATGATATACAGCTTGATCTTCTTCACTGATAGAATCATGTATTTCCAATTCTGTTGAACATCCAATCAGCAAAGGAACTAACATCAAAACTGTTAATACTTTTTTCATATTCACGTCCTCCTTTACAATTATGAGAATTATCATTCACTAATAAAATCAATATTTGAACAGAATCTACTTCATAATGATTCTCTTTACTTATAATATAAACGATATTCTTTACTATAAACAGATGTTTTTTCTTTAGATTCAAAAAAGTAACATCGTTTACAATGTTACTTCATTGAAACGTTTTCTGTATTTTAAATCTTTCTATCAGGATATGTTAAGCGACCAGTTTCAAATCCAAATTCCTGAACCCATGAATCATAATGTGTATCACAATATTTCTGGAAATCATTTTTAGATACATCTCTATGAATATTTGTTTCCACATTTTCTTTGATTTCTTTTTCACTCAGATCATAAAATTCTTCACTGGATTTAAAATGTTCAAAAACACCAACAATATCATTTAACTTTCCAATTCGTTTTAATCCATCAATGATTTGATAAATTGCTTCTGTTTCTACATCCCATTCACCATTTCCATTTGTAGAAATATGGAAATCAAAATTGTAATATGCATTCAAAAAAGAAATGCGTTGTCCCTTAACACGTTTCACAATACGTAAGAAATATCATTGAATATCATCATACGGAATTGTAATTAAATGATCTCGATAGTCATTTGTTTTCATTTTGAAATAATTACTGATTACAAGTTCATTTTCTTTGAAATCCAGCAATCTTGGAAATGGATAATCATTGAAATAGTCACTCTTTTCGATAAAATTTCCATCGATTGCAACAGCTGCAACAATTTTGTTCATACCTTTTACCTTCCTTTATTTACTATTATTTTCAATTATGTTGATGAGAAAATAATTCCTATCAAAGAACCATGCATGTTTATTTGATACTTATATTATAAAAGAAAACAGCTTTATCTACTAGATAAAAATAAGAAAGCGTTTACAATAAAGAAGGAGAATCCAATACTATGACTTTGAAAAATACAATAAAAGCAGTGATTTGCAGCATGTTACTCACTGCCTGCAAATCCAATAAAATGGCAATCGATCAGATTACACCAATGGAACAAAAATCCTTAATCAATTCTTTTGAAGTTGTTCCAAATGAGAATGGTTTTTACTATGTAGACGATCAATTGACTCTGAATTATTATGATTTCACAAATTCCAAAAATCTTTCATTAGGTTTGCTTAATGAAAAGACAAGTACATATACATATTCTTATATGGGTTCCACGATCTATCAATATGATAAATATCTTTATTATTTAACGAATTATACAAATGCTGAAGGTGTCTCATATTCTTCTGTTACAAGACAGACTCTAGATGGGAAAGAAACTGAAAGTATATTTGATTTAGATTATGATGCAATTCAGTTTCTGATTCATAACGGATATATTATATGTACAGAAAAACAAGAAGATGAAAATTATATAATTCATATTCACGACTTGTCTGGAAAAGAAAAATGCACTTTGGAAGAAGAAGCCTATGTAGATCATTTACTAGCAGATGGTGACAAGATTTTTTACAAAACAGAGTCTAACAATTCCCCTGTTCTGAAATTTATTGACTGCAAAGATTTAACAAATCATATCGTCGATATTGATTTTCAAACATTTATATTTGAAAACCTGAACAAGATTTCAGTATACACATGCGAAATGAAAGACTCTCTAGAAGATACAATCATCCATGCATCAATTATTGATATGGATACACACAAGTCATTATTCAATATTGATAATGCTGTAGTTAACTATTTTGATGATACCTATATTTATACTTCTTCAACCAATGAAAAGAATATGAAATATTCTATCTATGATTGGAGTGGAAATCTATTGAAAGAAATTTCTCCATCAGAAGAACTTCTTGGAAATGAATATAATACAAACAATATGTTCTGGAAGACAAATGGGTCACAAATCATTCGAATCGTGGATAAATACATCGTCGCTAGTACAACGATCGAAAAAACTGATCATTTCTATGTATGCAATATAGAGAGTGGTCATTGCTCGTTTGTTAAATGAAAATATCTTAAATCTAAAAACAGATGCATTTCTACCAATAGAATTACATCTGTTTTTTACTAACTATAATTCTAGTAAACAATCTAATCATCCCAAAACTGATTATGCAACTTTTTTGACAGCTACAACAACAGCATAGTCTGCTACAAGACTTTTATAATCAGATAAAAATTCTGATTGTATCGATGTCATATTTTTACAGAATAACAATAATGGAACTGATTCCTCATCGGATAGCTTTTGGTTTTCTGTTTGTGTGTAGGAAGTATCCATATCATCTTTTTCAGATCATTTTCTGATTGAATAACATCAGTTATTTTAGATATATTATCTGAATATGATAGATTCAAGTTTTCATCGATAGAAAATGATAATGTAACTGCTTTGTTATCTGATAAATCGTATTTTTTTGACAACCGTTCATCCAATTGTGAATCGTTACAGTTCAATATCAATAACTCAAAACTGCCATTTCCAGAAATATTCCAGCTGAAGTTTTCATTATATGCAACTGTTATAGAAGCATCTTTTGTGTTGATACTACTGCTCTCTACAGTTTCATTACTAGATGTTATATTTGATGTGCAGCCAATACATGAAATTGACATGATGAAAACTAATAAAATTTTAAAACAAATCATTTCAGTAATCTTAATTTCTTTGTTCATACGAATTTCCTTTGTTTCCATTCCATTTTTATAAAGTCATTCTTTTAATATTTTGTATATCATTACTAAAGATGCAATCGCTGTTATTATGATTATGATATAGCTGATCAATAATTCCAGTGGTTCTAATGGATCTAGAATGCCATTGGCTTGAGACATTTTTACACTCAAGAAGAATATATAATCATTTCCTAAAACTAAAGTAAGAATAAATATAATCGATCTGCTTTTCTCATCTAACTTTTTCATAAAATCACTCTTTTCTTTTTTAAATGTCATAAATAACACAAAACCAGTCGCAAATAAACACCATATAGAAGGAATATAATAGTATTTATAAACAGCTCTTACATTTTCAGGAAGAGGATATTTTTCACGCCAAACCAGTTGATATGTATAGAAAACATTTATCAAAAAATAGAAAATGGCACTCTTTTTTTCTTTGGTCATATGAATTTCACTATCCTTCCACTTCTCACAAAAGTTGAATTACTTAAAATTTTTTTAATTTTTACTCTAGATCATCAATACGATCAAAATTGAAATATAGCTGATTATTAATGCGTAATGAAGTTGTTTTAAACATTTATCAGTTTCAAAAGTACTTACCTTTGCATTTCTACTAGCTTGAATTGCATAAAATACACAGATTACTGCATAGAGACTTGCCAGTACAATTTTTAAGAATTCATTCGAATTTTCAATTCTCATGATAATTATTGCGGTCATTCCAAATATTCCAGCAATTTCCGTATAATATTTTTTTGAATGAATCATATCATTTCTCTTCTTTTAATTAAGAATAGAGTATGCATTTCAAAAACTCTAGACTATTTATTTTCATTTCTTATTGCTATAATTTATATGTTGGAATTAACTCTTCGCCATTTTAATTTGAATATAAATATGCACCATTATCAGAGTTTTGAATTTACAAATTAAATATCATTGTTTCTTTTATATCATTTCAATTTTAACTGTTTCCGAAACATATGATGACACGATAAAGCCAGCAAATATACCAGATACATTGCATAAAATATCAACTATATCAAATACACCACGCATAAAAACTAATTGTAGGGTTTCTAACAATACTACAAATATCATAGATATGATTAAAACTCTTTTTTTAGAATTATTTCTTTTAAACACGAAACCTATTGGAATAAAGAATAGAAAATTAAACATATTCTGAAAAAATGAATACAAATTCATATCTATTAATTTTAGAAGATTTAAGTTTACGGATGCTCCTAAATAAGGTCTGCCAAATAAAAGTACGACCATAACACAAGCGTACAAACACCACATGAATTGAATCAATTGCTTTGAAATAGTTTCTTTAAAGAGTAGCTGGATCAAAAGATAAAACAATATACTTTGCCCAAGATAAACCAATACGTATAATATTTGTTCAAATTTAAAAGATCCTTGAAAAAAATAGCTAATTACACTACTTGTAACATTATAAAAAATGAGAAAACTAATAAAAAAGCTAACAAAAATTTTAAAAATCGTTTTAATTAGTTTCATATCTCCTCCTGATTTATATCCAATTGAATGAATATATTTTTCTAGACAATTTCACTATTCTTAACTTAACGAAAGAAATTTGTTTATGCATTTTTTTAATTTCACTTTTTTCTATGAAACATAAGAAATACAGTCAACTTAAATTGATAATTTTTGCATTTATTTCATCAAATATTGGATCATGTGTAACAATAATTAATATGTGATTGGTTTTTAACTCATTTAGAAATTGAATGAATTTTTGTTTGGTAGATGCATCTAAGAAGTTAGTTGGCTCATCCATAATGATAACAGTTTTATCTTCTTTTAAAGCTTTTGAAATCTGATGTTTTTTCTTTTGACCATCAGATCCTTTTGATAATTTTTCATCATAGAAAAATGATATAAAAGGTTTTGATGGAATATAAAGAAAATCATTTGTGGTTATATCATTTTTTCCGTTGATTTTAATACACCCTCTATAGCGATTTGAAAATTCCAAAAGATTTTCAATCATTGTTGTTTTTCCAGAACCATTTTCTCCCTTTAACAAATAAATATTATTTTTAGATAAAGTTACCGTAATTTGCTTATGTAAAGGTTTGTTACCTTGTGCTGTTCCAACATAATTAACAAAAGAAATATTGTTTATTACCTCTGAAGAACTTTCAATTTCTTCTATATTTTCAATTCTTTTGATTTTATTAAATATAGGAGTACATTCTTTATATTTTGAGCGAAACCCAAAAATAAATTCTCCAGGGCTCCATAACTGAGAAGTATAACTATTGAACAAATATATTGTACTAAATCTGATTTCACCCTTTAAAGCAAAATAGCAGACAAGAATCAGCATTACAGTAATAAGCATGTTCAAACTTCCGTAAGAGATAATGTTTAAATAAAATGAAACAGATTTGTTTTTCTCATTAAAATCTTTTGTAAAGGTTCGTACATAAGTGTCATAAGAAGATTCATCTATCTGTTTATTTTCGAGAAAATGATCCTCCTTTGAAATTATATATTGATCATTCAACAATGATTTCAGTCTCGCCATTGAGTTTAATGTTTTTTCAGACTTTCCATCAATATCTTTACCCATTTTCAAATTCAATGGAATAAATATCATTAATAACACTAAAATTACGATTGCTATTTTCCAAGATTTAACAAATAGCATCCACAGAATAAATAAAACTGACAAAACATAGTAAATTAAACGAATAATCTCCACAAAAAAATATTGGCTATATTAGCAAAATGGTGAACATATTTTAATATTGTACGAATATACGGGCAGTAACAATGTTCCAGTAGCA
>QQXM01000182.1 GCA_014610835.1 Erysipelotrichaceae bacterium 7770_A6 | reverse complement strand
ATATTTCATCAAAAAAAGAGCCTTACCTGTTGCCAGGTAAAACCCTATATTATTGATTTTGCTTAACTTAATGACATTGAAGAATCATCGAACTCTTTCCTACAAGTCAAAGTATCCTGTCGAGTGCATCGACGCCGGGAAATGTCCAAACAAATATTCACACCATTGTTCTAGGGAATGCCCTGCCTTCAGGCCTTTCATCTGTAAAAGACGTGACCGCTCTCCTGGCGCATGCAACGGCTGTGAAAGATACAAGCGCTGCCGGTTCGACAAGTACAAGTATGAAGCGGATGTTGCACAGAAAGAATATGTGTAGAACGCCAAATTAAATACACATAAAACCAATAATATGTTCAAATTAAATAAAAAAATGATGCAGAGAAAAGACTAA
>QQXM01000181.1 GCA_014610835.1 Erysipelotrichaceae bacterium 7770_A6 | reverse complement strand
ATTCGGGATAAGTGCAATTATCCATAATTATGGATAATTGCACCGTACGTACGGTTCCGTATACGGCGCTACATTTGTATAAAATTCACAACTATCTTAGATAGTATTTCAGCGGATTGACTAGACCTGGTCTTTCCGCTTTTGGTATAGCTAGTACCTTTGGACTGATGATAAAGTTGATTACATTCAATCCACATTGTCGATATAATCCAAGTCTTGTATTTGCCACCTTGAATATATCCTCGTCTGTAAAATTGCATCTGAATCTCTTGTTGATTCTCTGCAGATTCGTATAGATTCTCATTGGCTTTTTCCACTGCTTGATTATGATTACTCTTATCTTGTGGCGCAGCCATTGTCCAAATTCTTTCATGAATATCTTCATGCTTCCTATGCGGAAATAATTTATCCATCCATGAACGATCTGATTCACTTTTGTAAATGTATAAGAAAGTGGTTTGGCTGCTGCTGCTTTTCGTTGCAGTACTTCTCTGATTTTCGTGTATAGCTTTACTTTCCTGTCGCTGCTAGGTTTACATTTCCAACTGTCTTTATTTTTCCAAAATGTGAATCCTAGAAAATTACTATCGTTTGGTCTTACTACCTTTGTTTTAGTAGCACTGACCTTCAGAAACAGTTTTCTTTCCAGCCATGAGGTTACTGATTTCATCACTCTGTTGGCAGCTAATTCGCTTTTAACGATTATGTCACAATCGTCGGCATATCGTATAAATCTCAATCCTCTTTCTTCCAGCTCCTTGTCAAATTTATCAAGATAAATGTTTGACAGGATTGGCGAAAGTGGTCCTCCTTGGGGCACACCGACTTCCGTTGGTGATACTAGCCCCTTTTCCATTACTCCTGCTCTTAAGAAAGCACGAATCAAATGAAGTGTGGTTTTATCATTAACCTTTTCTCTAAGAATTGAAATCAATTTATCGTGATTTACTGTGTCGAAATACTTTTCAATATCTACGTCTATTACCCACTCGTAGCCTTCATTCAGATACTCTAGTACTTTATCTATTGCATCATGTGCACTTCTGTTCGGTCTGAAACCGTAACTGTTTTCAGTGAATGATGAGTCATAGATTTGACTGAGTACTTGTGCAACGGCCTGTTGAATTACTCTGTCTACTGCTGTCGGTATGCCTAATGGTCTTTTCTTGCCATTAGGTTTTGGAATGTATACCCTTCTTACCGGTAAAGGTTTATATTTCATTTCCATAATTGACGTTATGATTTCATCTTTATGTGCTTTGAAATATTCATCAAGTTTGCTGACAGGCATCTTGTCTATACCTGATGCACCTTTGTTGGCCTTAACTCTTCTGAGAGCTTCATCCAGATTTCCTTCACTTAGAATCACTTTAATTAATTCCATTGTCGCTGTCCTTCCTTCTATTTGTAAATAATTCTGAAACCATCCCAATTCCTTTCACCATCAGAGATTACGTTTCTCTGTTCCTGGCTATCCTCTTATTCGGACTGTTCAGATATTGCGTATAGTGAAAGACACTATACAAACATTAGACCCTTCGCATCCATTCCTGTTACAGAACTTCATCGCTACTATAGTCTCAGCTGACTCCTTGTAGTTAACTTTTTATCGAACGAGATTACCATCACTGATTTAAAAGATTTTGGACTTATCGTCTACAAGGCCTCCCGGGGTAATTCACTAATCCTGTTTCTTTCACAACGTCTTGATTTACTGGTTTGATTTTACGTTTACCTTTTGGGTTTCAGTTTGTTTGGCAACCTTACCCATCATTTAGCCTTATATCAAGTTTCTATCCGTACGCTCGAAAGAATCGCTGCGCCACTTCCTTCACTCATATCCTCACGGATAACAGCTTGTGGTTCACTACACTTGGCGGTAAAGACCCGTGGTCAGTTTATCTCTGACTGAATTAGTGCCATGCCCGGCACACCAAAAAAAGAATATAGACCTAAGCCTATATTCCAATTCGTAAAATGTTTGTTTTTACTTAGCAGCGCTTGTTTCTGCACTACCTACATTACCACAATTAGGGCAAGCATGATGTGGACGCTTTACTTCGCCACATACAGGACACTTAACTAATGTTGGAGCTACAAGTTTATAATGTGTTCTTCTCTTGTCTCTTCTGTGTTTTGATACTCTTCTCTGCTGTACAGCCATTGTCTAGCACCTCCTACTATTCACTCTTGAATTGCTTCAGTTTTGCCAGACGCGGATCAATAAGATCTTTCCGGCTTTCCTGATACTCAGCTTCACTGTATACCTTCCAGCCATCGCCTTCAGGATACTCTCCTTCTTGAACATCACTCACTTCTAATGGAACTTCTAATAGAATGGCATCTATAATCGCATCCATCAAGTCAATGACTTCACCACTAACGACGCGTGTATCTTCTTCATCTGTTTCTTCAAACGAATATGTTTCATTGCATTCAGAAACAAAAGGATACTCGATTGCTTCACCCGTAATAGAATCTGGAACAATCATCGTTCCTTCTACACGAAGCTCACAATAGAATCTGTCGTTTTCATCATCTAAGAATCCACTTCCAGATACATGTACATCTTTCGCATCTTCAATCAGTAAATTACCATCAAATGCATGTGCATCAATCGTAACATCTTCATCAAAGTTTACGTGTACAGAATTTTTTAATAATTCACTTCTCGTCCATTTCATAAAGATATGCGCTCGTTAACGCTAAATTATTATAACAAAGACATTAACAAAGTCAATGTATTTCAACTTTTAGTGGATATTTTTCTTAATCCATGTTACTACAGCCTGCATTGCTTCCAAAGAATTTTCTTCATGCAGCACCTCATGTCTCATATGCGTAAAAAGTTTTGTATCAATATGTTTATATCCGGCATTTTGTAATCGTTGAATACTATCTTCAAACCCCTTTTTTCCACCAATACACGGATCATCCTCTCCAGCAAATACATAGATTGGTAGATCTGGTTTTTTACATTGATATAGGGAAAGATCTCCCATTTTTGACATTAATGTAAATAAGTCTAAATAGCCCTGTGAAGTAAATGGAACACCACACAATTCATCATTGATATAGTCTTGTACATTATTTTTATTATATGAAAGCCAGTCAACATCTGTTTCTGGATGATCAATCACTTTATTAAATGATCCCGTTGCCAGATTTTCTAAAAACTTGCTTTGACTGTCTTTTCCTTTCATTTTTACTACAGTTTTTGCTAAAAGGATACCAATCCTGCATGCACTTTGATAACATGGAATACCACATAAAATACATCCATCAACCAAATCATCATGTTCCTGCAGAAAAACACGTCCAATAATTGTTCCCATGGAATGACCGAAATAGATCAGTGGAAGATCTGGATATTCTTCTTTTACCATCTTGGCAATCTCAACTGCAGAATTCACCAATGTTTTCCATCCATCCTGATCAGAGAAATATCCTGGTTTTCCATCTTTTGCACTTTTTCCATGTCCTGGCAAATCATACGTAATACATGCAATTCCATTTTCATTCAAATATTTTGCAAATGCATCATAACGCATTTTATGTTCCTGCATTCCATGCACACAGAAAACAACTGCCTTTACATCCGTTTCCGGTCTATAAAATTTATACGACAAATTCTGTTCTTTCATTATAAAAATCCTCATTTTCTTTTCTACTAATATTTTACCATACACAGAAAAAAAGTCCGAAGATTACTCTTCAGACTAGATTTTATTCACCTTCAATGATTACGTTTGTGTAAACCTTGTTTACATCATCAACTTCATCTAGAAGATCCATGAGCTTGTGATAAGCATCAATATCTTCCTGAGCTGTTAAAGTTACATATTCATCTGGAAGTAATGTTGCTTCACATACTTCAAATTCAACATTTGGAATTGCCTTTTCAATTACTTCCTGTGCTTTTCCAAAATCTGTGAAAGCTGTCTTAACTGTCATTGTTCCATCTTCACAAGATAAATCAACAACATCAACATCACCATCCATTAAAATATCAAGCATGCCTTCTTCGTCTTCATAAGGGAAAACGAATAGACCAACAGACTGATATCCAAAAGATACTGCGCCGGCACCAGCTAATTTAGCACCGTGTGTCTTATTGAAGCATGTTTTAACATCTGTGATAGAACGGTTTGTATTATCTGTCAAGCAGTCAACGATAATTGTTGAATTGCCTGGACCAAAACCTTCATATCTTGCTTCATCATAGTTATCATCTGAGCCACCTTTTGCTTTATCAATTGCTCTTTTAATGACATCTGCAGGTACCTGGTTCGATTTAGCCTCAGCAATCTTTCTCTTTAATGCTAGGTTCATATCAGGATCAGGGACGCCATTCTTAGCTGCAATATATAATTCTTTTCCAAATCTTGAGTACAGCTTTGATTTTTTTGCCGCTGTTTTAGCCATAGATGCTGCGCGGACTTCATGTGCTCTTCCCATCTTTCAATTACCTCTCTTTATTTATAACGTAAGAATTATATCAAAGAGGATGTAGAATGTGAAGAAAAAAAATTTGTGTTAAAATAATTATACTATGAGTACATACGTAATAAGTGATCCACATGGCTGTAAAAAAGAATTCGATGCCATGTTAGAAAAAATTAATTTTTCTAATGAATATGATGAGCTTTGGATAAATGGTGATATCTGTGATAGAGGAAAAGAATCGATTGCTTTACTGCAGGAAATTATCGCAAGCCCAAACATGCATATTGTATATGGAAACCATGATGTCTGGCTGGAAAAGTATATGCAGGAATTGATCAACTGCAAAAAAGACAGCAATATGACAGATTTGACAGAAGATTTTATGAACTGGCTCCACTACAACGGTGGATATACAACAGCCGATCAGTATATGGATCTTTCATTTCCTGAATGTTATGACATTAAACTGTATATGGAAGAAAACAAAAGATACTATCAGTACCTGGATATTCATAATCAGAAGTTTCTTCTTGTACATGGTGGATTGTTAGACGAATATTACAAGCCAGATATTCACTTATCTGAAGTTCCACCAGAAGTACTTGTCTGGTCACATATTGGAATTGATGATAATCCATTTTCTGATGTCACGATGATTGTTGGGCATGTACCTACATTCTGTTATGGACCTGAATATGAGAACAAAATCATACACGGAAAAAATGATACAATCTTCCATATCGACTGTGGATGCGTCTACGGAAGAAGTCTTGGATGTATTCGTTTAGATGATAAAAAAGAATTCTATGTAAAGAGTTCTATGCCATATGTACATTGTTAAGAGGTCAATAACCTCTTTTTCTTTTATCACAAAAAAAGATGACCACGAAACGGGATCATCTTTTCAAATTACTTACTTTTCTACAACAGACTTAATTAATTCTGTAACTTCTTCGCAAGTATCTAATTCAACAGCCTTGGCAGCTAATTCCTGCATTTCTGCATAGCTTAGACCATTGATCATCTTACGAGCTCTTAAGATAGATGTAGCTGACATTGAGAATTCATCAAGACCAAGTCCTAACAGAACTGGAGCAGCAAGTTCATCGCCTGCCATTTCTCCACACATACCACACCATTTACCATTCTTGTGAGCACCATCAATTGTCATCTTGACAAGTCTCAAGATAGATGGGTTCAATGGCTGATAGAGATAAGATACTGGTTCACTCATTCTATCTGCTGCCATAGAGTACTGGATCAAGTCGTTTGTACCAATGGAGAAGAAGTCAGCATACTTAGACAACTGATCAGCTAGTACTGCTGCAGCTGGGATTTCAATCATACATCCAACTTCAATCTTTTCACCAATCTTAACGCCTTCACTGATTAATTCAGCCTTAGCTTCTTCATAGCAAGCCTTAGCTTCCTTGAATTCAGCAACTGTAGCAATCATTGGGAACATGATGCATAAATGACCATAAGCTGAAGCTCTAATTAATGCTCTTAACTGTGTCTTGAAAATATCTTTTCTCTTTAAGCAGAAACGAATAGCTCTTACACCTAAGAATGGGTTCATTTCTTCTGGGAATGAATAGTAGTTTAACTTCTTATCACCACCGATATCTAATGTACGGATAACAACTGGTTTACCTTCCATTCTTTCAAGAACTTCTTTGTAAGCTGCATACTGTGTATCTTCATTAGGGAAATCATCTTCGCTCTTCATATATAGGAATTCAGAACGGAATAGACCTACACCTTCGCCACCGTTTGCCAATACGCCATCAACATCAGCTGGGGAACCAATATTACCAACTAATAATACCTTGTGACCATCTGTAGATACGGATGGCTGTTCCTTCATAGCAAATAAAGCAGCCTTTTCTGCAGCATATTCTTCAGCCTTCTTTTCATAAGACTTGATTTCTTCTTCACTAGGGTTAACGATAACTTCACCATTGATAGCATCTAAGATGATCATATCACCGTTATCTACACCTTCTAAGATACCTTTGCATCCAACAACTGCTGGAATTTCAAGAGATCTAGCCATGATTGCAGAGTGAGATGTACGTCCACCCATTTCAGTTGCGAATCCCTTTGCAAATTCCTTATTTAGAGAACCTGTATCAGATGGTGTAAGATCCTTGGCAACCACGATAACTGGTTCATCTAATGTAGATAAGTTTGGAATTTCCTTACCAGTTAAATTGCACATTAATCTGAATGTAACGTCACGAATATCTGCAGCTCTGCCTCTCATGTATTCATCATCCATAGCTTCAAACATTGCAACCATGTTACTGGAAACTGTGTTTGCGGCATATTCTGCATTGACATTATTGTTCTTGATTTCTTCTTCAATCATGCCTCTAAATTCTGGGTCATTTGCCATCATTAAGTGAGCATCAAAAATAGCAAGTTCTTCTTCTTTCAAGCTCTTTGAAGCAACTGTCTTGATTTTTTCGATATCATTAACAGTCTTTGTAAAAGCAGCATCAAGCTTTGATAATTCTTCTTCTGCATTAGCATCTTTCTTCTGGATGTCTAATACTGGTTGAACAAGCTTATAAACTTTAGCGATAGCAATTCCTTGTGAAGCAGCAATACCTTTCAGCATTTTTTCTAATCCTCCTGCATATTTTTATTGATCATATCCATGACATTCTGCATTGTCTTCATTTCCAACATTTCGTTTTCATGAAATGCAAAACGATCGCATTCTTCAACATTCATTAAAAAATCAACAATTTCATAATCATCCATTTTTAATTCTTCAAATGTTGTATCCGCTTTCAAATCAGCAGAAAATCCCCTTGTTCTTTCTAAGATTTTATTAAGAATAGCCAATTGATTCATGAATATTCCTCTAAAAAAAATTTTAGCATTAATTACAAGTTTAAGCAATCAGCGATTTCATAGATTGCTTTTCGATCCAAACGATAATATGAAGATCTAGACAAACTCTCGAAATACAGTTTGTTATCATTTTGATCAAAATAAACAGCACGTAAGAATAAGTTACTTTCTTTTGAGCATAGTTCTAAAACAAAGTTTAGATATCCAACCATTTCTAAATCTGAATGTGTCTGTTTTACATAATCAACCTTATGGTTATCATAGCCATCTAATAAAAGACGATCAATATTTGTTCGATAACATTTTGCAATATACATCACATTCTTCTTCAATTGTCTAAAGTTTTTCTTTCCTTTATACATTTTCCCCTTCCTTTCTACCCCTCTTGCTCCATATATAATACTATTCACAGTTTTTTCTAAATCTCCCTGAAATTTCTTAAAAAAATGACAAACTTCTAGAAGATTGATAAAATACTCGTGACAGTAAGGAGTCCTATGACAAATACATCTATAACGACATTATCTAAGAAAAGAATACTCATAACGCTGGCAATATTTATCTGCACACCTTTGCTGGCACATGTAATAAACATCGCTGTTGTACAATATGATCTCTCATTAATGTTTTCACTAAATTTAGGTGCTGCTGTTATGATCATGTACAATTGGAATCTATTTGGCATTCATTATAATCGTGCAAAATATAACTTTATTGATACATGCATTTATTCTTTTATCGCATTTGTTCTGTTTACTTTATGGACATATATTAGCAACCGTTACTTAAAATGTATTGTCATTATGCCAAGGACAGAAGTACTCGTACGATACGGATATGCAAGAATTGGAATGCTGATTGCATACTCTTTCTCAGAAGCAAGTATGCTTTGCATTGTAGGAAAATGTGCTACGGATCCATTAACGATTCATCACCGTGAATTGCAAATCATTTTATTATCTGGCATTTCCATTGGTTTATTAACTACTATCTTATTTCTTCCAAGCAAGAATCTATTAACAATATTGATTACCTTGTTATATAACGTTGTTCTTTGTACGATTCTTTCTTACTTATATAATCAATCCAATTCCTTCATTCCAGGATTGATTGGTTTTGCGGGAAGTAATTTATTCTTCATGATTGCATCATTGTTATAAAAAAGCTGGGAAAACCCAGCTTTTTCAGTTACTCATCGACTTCAATTAATCCATATCCGCCATTATGACGGGCATATACAACTGCGATTTTTTGACTGTCTTCATCTTTATAGATATAGAAACTATGGCCAGACAGTTCCATTTGCATGATTGCTTCATCTAGTACCATTTCTTCTGCAGTAACACTCTTTGTCTTTACTGGAATATCATTTTCTTCTTCGGATTCAATTTCATCAATAAATGCTTGTACAAGATGTTCTTTATGTCTCTTGCTCAGGCGGGTCTTTTGTCTTCTAATCTGATCTTCCAGCTTATCAATTGCTAAATCAACTGCTGCATAGAAATCATCATTTACTACTTCAGTTCTTAAAATACCGATCTTTGTTGGAATCGTAACTTCTACTTTCTGAGAATTCGGATAGACACGTGCAACGACTCTTACGATCGTATCATCATTGATAATCAGGTACTTGCTCAATGATGAAATTTTCTTTTCGATCTTCTCCTTCATAGCTGGTGTAACAGTGACATTTTTACCTACAATTTCGAACCTCATAATAATTCCTCCTGCTAAAATTGTATAATACACACATGTGACGATTATTTTTTAGATATATCTTTTTGATAATTTTATTATAGCAGTTCTTTTAAGAATAATGTGAAAAAAAGATGAAGAAATATAAAAAAGAAGTTCATTCACTGAACTTCTTACATTTTTTTCAACCAGTTATAGACAACCGTCATTGCATAGGAATCCATACCACAATATTTCTTCAGATCCTCAATGATTTTGTTCTTTTCTTCTTGATCTACTTCATCGTTATAATCTAAATGTCTCCATTGAAATACCGCATCCATTCCTTGACGAATATCCAATGCCTGATATCCTGGATCATCCATCATAGACATGATAGATTTCAAAGACCATTGTCCTCTCATTCTTGTATCATATACAGTTCCAGACAAGAATGGCAATTGCAGATCTTCCATCCTTTCATTGATGGATAAAAGCTTCTTGCTTAAATCAGGAAACAGTTGTGCAAATTCTTGAATTCTCACTTTTTCTGCTCCTTCTGCATTATATGCAATGACTGTTCCAGTTGATGGAATATCTTTTGTCAGATTTTCTGCCATATCTCTACGATCATCATGAATATTAAGATAAATCTTTTTCTGCAAGGAGCCATCTTCATGCATGATAATCAAGGCATATTCAAATGGCAAGACATCATACGGCTTCATCCCAATGTATGGTGGAATAGCAAATCTTTCCCATTCAAAATCTAAAAATGCAATTGGATATTGAATCTTTGACAGCCAGGAATGTAAAGCTAAATGATCAACAAACAATCCTCCATTCAAATCTGCACAGATTTGAGCAAATTGTTGTCTGCTTCCTTCAATGCGTTCAATATCAGCATCTTTTAAATAGCGTTTTCCTTCTTCCAGCATCTTATATTTCTCACTTGAAGCAATCAGCGTCAAAATGGAATTATCCTCCATCTTTTCTTCATGTGGAAAACATTGTTCATAATAAATACACTTGCTTCTTCCTGTGCATTTATTCGTTCTAACAGGAGGTTCTAAATCTTCCAGTGTTGTATTTTCCATCTCTTCCAGTAAAGGATGCACATCTTTCATTGCCTGCAGAAGCGTTGGCTTGATTGGCTGCGTTGGATTATTTTTATTATTATAGAAACAGTCAGTCACAACAAACAGCTTTTCTGGATCAAGCTGTTTTCCGCGAACATATTCACCATTCAGATGAATCATGTAAATATCATTGATTTGAATGCCATTATTTTCCAATACCCATAAAGTATCTGTATAAAATGCGAGATCATTTGTATGTGGATAAATACCAATAAATAGAAAATACAAATCCCATCCACGATTTGTACGATGTAGAAATGGCACTTTCACACGCAGAGAATCATACTCAAAACGAGCCTTTACCAACCATTCATACTTTTCTAAAGCATCCAATGCTTTTTGTGCTTCATCACCGACACTACCAAGAAAATATTCTTGAATTCCTAATTTCTGAATTGCCAGGTCACTTACTTTTTCATCCAAACGAACAAATGGATGATATTCTGTCGTATCATCCTTTAAATCATTAAAATATAAGCGCGGACATCTAGAAAACTTTTTACAATCACTAATATGAAACATAAAATCACCTACGTTATTGTAACACACAAGTATCTTTGTTTCATCGTTGATGCAAAGCTTCCAGGATGCTAGCTAAAACATTTGCTTCTAATTGACCTGGCGCACTTGCATTCTCTGCACACCCAAATGTCATACAGGAATGAAAAAATTCCCCAGAAATTCTTGAAATAACACCTAATTGAGACATTGACATTGATACAAGTAAGCAAGACATCATTCTGGAGGCATCATTTGTAGCACGCAAAAGTGTCAAAACATCATCACTGTCTTTTGGCATATATGCTACTTTAGCAATATCACACTGCATTTGTTCCATTTTAGAAAAGCGATACATGATTTCTTCATAGGAAGGAGTCTTTGAAAAATCATGATTACTCATAATAACTTTCACACCATTTTCATGTGCATATTTCACAAGTGAAGTAATAATTTCTTCATCTAGAAAACACTCAAGGTCAACAAGATCGCAACATTGACTAGAAATCACCGGTTTCAATAGAGAACAATACTCTTCTTTGCTCACGCAGACATTTCCACCTTCATCTTGTGTTCGACATGTTACAAGTAATGGTGTTTCTCCTAGAAGATCACGTATTACATAAATATCATTTTTTACTTGATCCATATCTTCATAGAAATCAATTCTCCACTCAACAAGATCATATTTCAACCCTTGCAAATTAGAGATTTCCTCTTCTAATAAATGAAGATTCTTCCCCATGACAGGAACACAGATCTTAGGTGTTCCATTTCCAAATTCTATATTTCTTACAATCATAAATTCACCTTTATCGCATCAATAACAAAATAAATAATTGAACCATTGTCAAGCATAAAGAAACAGTTAATAATAAAAGAAGCAAAATAATCCAGAATTTCTGAAATCTGGAAAAACCTCTCAACAGATTTGTTTTGAATTTTTTATTCTTTTTCATATTCCTCAAACATTTTACAACGCAATAAAATATAAAAAAAGTATCTGTCTCCAGATACTCATCTATGGCGCAGGATCAGGGATTTGAACCCTGGCACCGGTTTCCCGATCTACGAGCTTTCCAAGCCCGCCCCTTCAACCGCTTGGGTAATCCTGCATTGCTTATCTAGTTTACAACAGATTAGAATGAAAAGCAAACATTATTTTATATCTATTTTTGTGAAAGCGTTGTTATTTTCGAATTTCCTCGATATAATCTCATCTTTGACAGTTTAAGAAGACAAAACAGTCAGAAAATGGCTTATTTACGCCGAATTCTGACTGTTTTTGTTTTGAGCCGATATTACGTAATTTATTGTCTCTGCTTTGTAAGTGTAGAACGTCACATTAAATACACTAAGAAAATCAAATTAAATGCCAGAAGACATAACGTGAAATTCCGAAGTATTCAA
>QQXM01000180.1 GCA_014610835.1 Erysipelotrichaceae bacterium 7770_A6 | reverse complement strand
TTTCTACATTACCATTTGTTAATGCATTTCCATCATACTGCTTAGAGTCAGTAGCACTTGTGAATGTTACGTCTCTCTTTGTAATGTTGTACTTGATTTCGAATGAACCTTCATAATCACCCTTACCTACTACAGTAGCTGTGATTTCTCCGGCATTCTTGATGTCTTCTGGATATACGATTTCGTAATCCTTACCTTCTTCTAATGTTACACCCGTCTTTTCATCCTTGATTACTGGCTTTTC
>QQXM01000179.1 GCA_014610835.1 Erysipelotrichaceae bacterium 7770_A6 | reverse complement strand
TGCTACTGGAACATTGTTACTGCCCGTATATTCGTACAATATTAAAATATGTTCACCATTTTGCTAATATAGCCAATATTAACATTGTTTGCCACTTTCTGAAGTTTTATTTTAATCCTGAATTTTCTTCAGAAGAGAATCATGTGCAAACAGCAAATTAATTAGACTAAATAAATAGTATAGAGGATAATTATATGGTGCGCCAGTTCGGTGCAGTTGACATAGTTAGGTGAAACTCCTAACCTGGTAACTCTTTGAGCGAAGAGGC
>QQXM01000178.1 GCA_014610835.1 Erysipelotrichaceae bacterium 7770_A6 | reverse complement strand
ATACTATTTGTTCATTAGGAACACTTCTATAGTACATATCCTGTTTTCTCTTATCTAGACGGTATTTATTTGACGCTTACCTTTTTTTAATTTTTTCATACCAATAAGCATGAATAACACACCAACAACTGCTACCGCAATACCAACGTAAAGTGTCGCTCTTACAGACAACAAGCTTAACAAGAAACCACCAATAAATGATGCAAATAGTCCACCAACCGTTCCAGCAGCACCCATGACTGCCTGTCCCTGATTTCGATCTTCACTCGCAATATATTCATCCACAAAATAAACAGATGCTGGAATAATAATTGCATAAGAAAACATCTGGAAAACCATCGCAAAATAATATACTGTCATATTTGGTGCAATCAAAATCAATATATCTTTCACACACCATGCAATCGCAGAGAACACCATCAATGTATCTACACGGAATTTTTTTAACAATAATGCAAAGCCAAACATCGGAGGTAATTCCACCATTGCCTGAATAAACGTAGCACTGCCCTGGCTGCCTGCATCACCACCAATATCACTGATAATATTAATCATATAGTTATTGATCAGCATATGTGTAAAGTTCAGACAAATCATTGCCGCAACAATCATCAATACATTGGAATACTTCTGAAAGAAAGATGCATAGGATATTTTAGCTTTTTCTTCAACAACTTCTTTCTTTTCATCTTTTGGCACCTGTAATGTCATAACAACACCAATTGTTGCAATTGCCATCACTAGCAGCCAGACTGGCAAAATCGATGGGTCTTTTAATTTAATGAGTTGACCAAGACACAAAGCTGCAACCGCATACGCTGCACTTCCAACACCTCTGCCAAGTCCATAATTAATCTTGTATCCTTCTTTTTCATAAATGAATGCAAGAGAATTCAAATAAGGAACTCCAATAGTCGCAAATGCTAACCCAATAACTGTAACTATCATTGAAAGAATAGATTCACCAGGAATCACAATCAAAGCAACATACGCAATCGACGCAACTAATAACGAAAAAATAATAAATCTCTTTTCATTCCATACTTTTGACTTATCAACAATCGGAGCCATTGTTGTCTGCCCAATCAAAGCAATGATTGAAACAGATGTTAATAACACTCCAATCACAGATGTATCTAATCCTTTATACTGCAGATAATTATTTGCAAACCCAACACTGCCGCAAACTAGAAAAAAGTAAAAACAATTGATCAAAGCATACTTCAAATTTAGATGTTTATATTTCATATCCACTTACCTCTAGTTCCATTGTACTATTTTGTTGATGTATTATTGCATTTCCAACGTATTTTGGCACAATGTTCCAAAAAAGAGGAAGAACCATTCCAATGTCATTAAGTTAAGCAAAATCAATAATATAGGGTTTTACCTGGCAACATGTAAGGCTCTTTTTTTGATGAAATAT
>QQXM01000026.1 GCA_014610835.1 Erysipelotrichaceae bacterium 7770_A6 | reverse complement strand
CCGGGCCGATACTAAGCCGGAAGAGAAAGGAGATGTATATAGATTTGACTCAGCTGGATGAGCTAATTTATATATACCATCGTATATGAGACATGTAAGTGCAATAGTCATTGGTGGAGGGTGTGCAGGGTTAGCTTGTGCAAGTACACTAAAGAAAAATGGAATTGAAGATGTCGTTCTTCTTGAAAAAGATGATGAAGCTGGCGGAATCTTAAACCAATGCATTCATAATGGATTTGGTTTAACTACATTTAAAGAACAGCTTTCTGGACCTGCCTTTGCGGAAAGATTTGCGGATGAAGCAAGAGCATTGAATGTTGAAATCAAAACTGGTGCTATGGTCGTTTCAATTACAGAAGATAAGAAAGTATCATATGAAAGTCAAAAAGAAGGCTATGTGACATTACAGGCAGATGCAATTATTCTGGCAGTTGGATGCTACGAAAGAAATCGTGGTGCGGTACAGATCGATGGTATGCGCTGTGCTGGTGTATTTACTGCAGGTCAGGCACAGAGATATATCAATATAGAAGGATATATGGTTGGTAAACGTGTATTCATTCTTGGCAGTGGTGATATCGGACTGATCATGGCGAGAAGAATGATGCTGGAAGGTGCAGAAGTATTAGGTGTTGCGGAAATCATGCCATATTCGAATGGTCTAGCCAGAAATATTAAGCAATGTCTGGAAGATTTCAATATTCCTTTATATCTTTCTCATACAATTACACATATTTATGGAAAAGATCGTGTTGAAGGTATCGATGTTTGTAAAGTGGATGAACATATGCGTCCTATCGAGGAAGAAAAGATGCATTTTGATGTAGATACTGTTTTATTGTCTATTGGCTTGATTCCAGAAAATCATCTGGCAGACAGTATTCAAATTCAGATGGATTCAAAGATCAAAGGACCAGTTGTTGATGAAAACTTTATGACAAGCGTTCCAGGTATCTTTGCGGCAGGAAATGGTTTGCATGTTCATGATCTTGCTGACTATGCCGCAAAACAAGGAGCTAAGGCTGCAGAAGGATGTGTACGCTACCTGAAACAAGCATCACAAGATAATGATTATGTAAATACAAATGCGGGAAATGAAATTGGATATGTTGTACCTGCACGTCTGCATCAAAATCAGCTTCCAAAAATTGTAGAAATGTATTTTAGAGTGAGAAAACCAGTCAAAAAAGGAACAATTGTGATCAAATGTGGAGATGAAGTGATTCGCTCTATTCCAAAAGAAAATCTTGTTCCGAGTGAAATGGAAATTATTCCTGTTGTGACAGATCTGATTCTTGAAAAGAAGCAAGATGTCACGATCAGTATGGAGGATGTTGTATATGCCTGAAGAAAAAGAACTTGTCTGTGTCAATTGTCCAAAAGGATGCAGAATCATTGTCACAATGGAAGGTAAGAAGATTTTGTCTATCAAAGGATATTCTTGTGAAAATGGAAAGCAGTACGCAGAAGAAGAAATGATTTGTCCAATGCGTGTTTTAACAACAACTGTCAAAATCAATGGTGCACCACTCAGAGTATTGCCTGTAATGAGTAATGGACCAATTCCATTAGAAAGAATGGAAGAAGCAATGGAAGAAGTAAGAAAAATCCATGTCGATGCACCTGTGAAAATGAATCAGGTACTTGTATCCCATTTCTTAGGAACAGATGTAGATCTGATTGCATCAAGAAGTATGACAAAAAAAGAAGCTTAGAATTTATTCTAAACCTCTTTTTTTATACGTTATTCATCCTGTTGAGATGTTGAACCACTGGAGCCAAGTGTAACTTGAACATCCATCTGTTTTCCGTTTCTTTCGATTGTGAGTGAAATTGTATCACCAACATTCTTGTCTCTTAATACTTTTGTAAGATCAGATTGAGAATTGATTTCATTTCCATCTGCACTGACGATACGGTCATATGCTTTAAGACCAGCTTTTTCAGCACCGGAACCATTGGCTGTACCTGTAATGTATAGACCAGGTGTGTAGTTGAAGTAGTTCGAAGATACTTCCTGCAGATAAACACCAAGTGTAGCTCTATCAATGACTTTGCCATACTGGATAAGCTCATCAGCAACTTTCATCGCACTGTTAATAGGAATTGCAAATCCAATACCTTCAATGACTGTACCAGAACTTGTTGTACCAGAGTCTTTTGCATTGACAATACCAACAAGATTACCGTTGCCATCAAACAGTCCACCACCAGAGTTGCCAGAGTTGATTTCAGCATTTGTCTGAATCAGTTCCATGGACTGGTTATTAATAACCATTTCACGGGATGGAGAAGAAATAATGCCATCTGTTACTGTACCACCTAATGTACCAAGCGGGTTGCCAATGACAACTGCAGTATCACCAGCCTGTAGTTTTGATGAATCACCAACTGTAGCAGCAGACAATTCTTCATCTGCGTCAATCTTGATGACTGCGATATCGCTTGCTGGATCTGTTCCAACAAGTGTTGCGTTATATTGCTTGTTGTCATATGTTGTTACTGTAATAGAGTTTGCGTCTTCTACAACGTGATTGTTTGTGATGATATAGCCATCTTTAGAAATGATGACACCTGAGCCTGCAGCTTGTGAAGTATATGTTCCGCCAAACATGCCATACTGTGTAGATGTCACTTCTGTAACGATTTCAACAACGCTTGGACTTGCCTTTGCGGCAACTTCACTTGTTGTTAAACCAGTTTTGGATTCATTTGAGGAAACAGTTGTTGTTGCACTTGGGGATGATTCATTTGAGTAGGTAATGCCTGTTTTACTAGAAGGTTCATTATTGTTTCCTAAGTGTGTGTAGGCAAACCATCCACCGCCAAGTCCACAGATTAAAGAGAATACCATACTGGCAATCACTGTCAGAAAGGAAAAACTTCTTTTCTTTTCTTTTTTAGGTTTTTCTACATATTCAACATTGACAGGTTCTTTTTCGTTTGCATTAAATTGAGACATCATTGTCACGTCCTTTCTTGTTTACATGTATTATGATAAATGCGATAAGTGAAAAGAATGTGAAATCATTCTAAACACTGTAAGAATATTATACAGAGAACTTGATGTGTATACATTGAGAAAAATTGTATAAAAATGTATACTTGATGAAAGTTAGCGAGGTAATTTTTTATGACAAATACAAAATTTCCACCAATTCAAAATCCAGAACTTGAAAAGGTGATCAATGATTTAAAACAAGGAAGTACACCTGAAAAACAGGAACAGTTATCAGAAGAATTAAAGAAGGCACAATTATTGTCTCCTTGTGATTTTGACGTACAGTTTCAACAGGAACAGAACGGTACAATTCAGAATGCAAATCCATCACAGATCAAATTCTTCCTTGTTAATACAAATGACGGTAAAACATTCTTTCCAGTATTCACAAGTATTGAAAATGCAAAGTTGATGAATTTTGGGAAAAATGTACATCCAAAGCAGGTCGTTCGTCATGCGAAAGACTATGAAGTATTATTTGAAGCACCAAATACAAAAGCAGAAGGACTCATTATTAATCCAGGCAAGGATAATATTGTGATTCCTAAAATGATGGTTGCACATATTGCAGGAAAGACAGCTGCTCCTAAAACTGTTACTCCACCATCACCAGCACCATTGAATGTGCAATATGTTGAACCAACTGTATATCCTACAAAAATGGCAATGGCTGTATATGATAGAGCTGATGAAACAGAAGAGATCAAGCATGTATGGCTGAAGCAGAAAGTTGTTGGAAACCAGGGAAGTTTCATTTTTGTAGTTGAAAGTACAAGCAAGGAAGAAAGAATCTTGAATCTGATTCGTGAAGTTGCTGTACCGAATGCAAAGAATGTTCCAGTAGAAGTGATTTTTGCGGATGAAAATGTCATGAAGAACATTGTGAAGGATTCTACTGCTTTATATGATGGAGATCTGGATCTATGATCAAAGAGATTTTACAAAGTGAATATGATGAAGTGTATTCGTTTGTAAATGAGGAATGTGGAAATGAAAAGGATGCTTTCGAAAGTGAAGATGCAAAAAAAAGCATCCTTTCCTATTTTGAAGCTCATTATGAACAATATTCTTACTTTGCTTCCTTTGATGAAGGATTGAATGGTGTATTAGCGTATGATGCCAATGATTTTCGTATTGCGTTTTTGTATGTGAAGAAACAGGATCGTCGTAAAGATATTGGATCTTCCTTGCTGGATGCATTGAAAGAAAAAGCATTACAAATGAATATTGGCAGAATTACAGTACGTGCATATGATCAGCTTGTTCATTTCTATGCTGCAAATGGATTTGAAAGCAATGGTGATTCTGCAATTGTTGAACTGGAATATCTTGTTGGCAGAAGCATGATTGGAAAGAAAGTGACTGTGATTGTTGATCGTGCCTATGGCAGCTATCATCCAACATTACAGGATATGATCTGTCCATATAATTTTGGATATATCAAACAAGATACAAATCTAGAAGATGTTGAGCTGCAAGATGCGTATGTCGTTGGTGTACAAGAGCCACTTGATGAATTTACAGGGTATGTTGTAGGAATCATATACCATGGAAATGAAGCGACAAGCCGCTGGATCGTAGCACCTGCAGGATTTGTTGTGAATCATGAAGAATTGATCCAATTGCTAGGTCACGAAGAACAGTTTTACGATACAAGATTTATCTGGGGGTAAACATGAAAAAAGCATTAATCAATGCAACGATTTATAAAAGTGAAAAACAGGCAATTTTGATTGAAGATAACAAGATACTGATTGTCGGTATGAATGAAGATGTACTTCAACAAATCAGTGACAGTGATGAAGTGATTGATCTGAATGGAATGTTTGTATTGCCTGGATTTGTTGATTCTCATATGCATTTAGTAGGACTTGGCTTCTATTTATCATGTGTACAGCTCGCAACATGTACTTCTTTAGAAGATATGAAAGAAAGACTGCTTGCGCGTTTATCAACATTAAAACAAGGGCAGTGGCTGATTGCACGTGGCTATAACGAAGAAACATTTACAGATGCTAAAGTGAAACCAACAAAGGATTTCCTGGATGCAATTTCTAAAGATGTACCTATCTGTGTAACGAGAAGCTGCGGACATTCTATGAGCTGTAATACAAAGGCTCTGCAGCTTGCTTCTATGAATGAGAGTAAAGATGGTATTGTGGAAGAAATGGATATCAATGTTGTTCATGAAGCATGGCCAAAGGTGGATGAAAGTACATTGATTGATTATATTCAAAAGGGTATTGCATGTGCGAATGCATTTGGTGTAACAACTGTTGGCAGTGATGATTTCTTATCTATCTGCGACAGCTATGAACTGCCGCTCAATACATTTGAAAAGCTGTCATATCAGGAAAAGATGAACTTAAGAGTCAATGAACAATGTGAATTCAATGATGTTGAGGAATTCTCTAGATTCCTGGATGAAGGATATACATTTGATGTGGGAAATGATCTATTTAGAATTGGACCGCTGAAGCTTGTTACGGATGGTTCTTTAGGTGCTAGAAGCGCTGCAATGTCAAAACCATATCATGATGCACAGGATACAACAGGTATCATGAATTATTCTGTAGAAGAAATGCAGACATTTGTACAGCTGGCAAATCAATTTAACATGCCAACAATTGCACATTGTATCGGTGATAGAGCAGTTGATGATGTTTTAGAGGCATATGCAGGCAATGTGTATGAAGGAAATCCATTGCATCACGGTATCGTACATTGTCAGATTCTAAGACAAGATCAGATTGATCAAATCATTCAGAAGAAATTATCTTGTTATTTCCAGTCTATCTTCTTGTTTACAGATGCAGCCATTGTTGAAAATAGAGTTGGAGAAGCATTAGCGAAATCATCTTATCCATACAAGACATTGTATGAAAATACAATTGCTTCCAATGGATCAGATGCACCAGTAGAAATGCCAAATGCATTGCTTGGTATTGAACTTGCCATTACTAGAAATGGCATGCATCAAGAAGAAAGCTTAAGCGTGGAACAGGCAATCGATTCTTATACGATCAAGGGTGCAGAACAGTTATTCATGCAGGATCGTATTGGAAAGATTGCACCAGATTACTATGCAGATCTTGTTGTATTAGATACAGATATTACCAAAGTAGAAGCAAATCAGATTCATGAAGCAAAAGTAATGATGACTTTCATGAATGGAGAGGTCGTATTTGAAAGATGATTCGTCCTCTAGAAGAAAATGATATTTCTTCCTGTCTTGAAATCTATAACTGGTATATTGAAAACAGTGTTGCTACATTTGAAGAAACAAAATTATCGTTATCACAATTTCAGCAGCGTGTACATAGAATATGTGAAAAATATCCATATATCGTATTAGAAGAAAATCATAAAATCATTGGCTATGCATATTTAGATGCATTTCATGAAAGAAGTGCATATCAATGGACTGTGGATCTATCTATTTATTTAGATCATACATTGAAACTAAAAGGCTATGGAAGTTTATTGATGGAAGCAATACTGCTTGAAGCAGATAAACATGGTTTCTATCATGTTGTATCTATTGTAACAGAAGGAAATACTGCTTCTGAAAAGATTCATGAAAAGTTTGGATTTGAAAAAGAAGGTTTTCTAAAACAGGTTGGATATAAGCATGAAACATGGCTTGGTGTTTCTTATTATGTAAAACAAATAAAACAGACATCGTAACAGTGTTACGGTGTTTTTATTTGTTGAAAAATCAACAAATAAATATATAATAGAATAACTTGTTGAAAAATCAACAAAGGAGAGTGTATGGAAAATAGATTTGAAATGTTTACGGTTTCGATTGCGAGAATTTCTCGAGCAATTCGAAAAATCGAAAATCAGGAAATGAAAGACATGCATTTGAGAAGTTTTCATGTGGAATGTCTATATTACTTATATGCAACGGATGCAAATACAGCGACAAAGCTTTGTGAAAAGTGTGGGGAAGATAAAGCAACCATTTCTAGAACATTAGAATATCTAGAAGCAAATGGTTATATAGTAAGAGAAAAAACAGAAAAGAAAAGATATAACAGTGTGATTGTATTGAGTGATCTTGGTGAAGAAACTGGGAAGCTGATTGCAAATAAAATTGAACATGTATTAATGGAAGTGAGTTTTGATTTAAAGGAAAAGGAAAGAAATACGTTATATTCCTGCCTGTTTAGAATTGCTGAAAGATTAGATGCAATTTGTGAGGAGAATGCATGATATGAATTTGATTGTGAAAGCGGGATGTCGTATTTTCCAGAAAGCGTTTCGTCTTGTAATTCCTGTTTTACCTTACCGTGAGCCAAAGATCGTGGATGCCTGTGATGATTTAAAAGAAGTATTTGAAAAAGAAAAAATTACATCTTTGCTGATTGTAACAGACCAGGGAATTATTGATCATGGATTATTGCAGCATGTGGAAGAAGCATGTAAGAAATATTGTGTTGAATATACGATTTATTCTGGTGTAAAGCCAAATCCAACAGTAGAAAATGTGGAATGTGGTCTGCATCTGTATCAAAACAATCAAAGTCAAGCAATCATTGCGATTGGCGGGGGTTCTTCTATGGATTGTGGAAAAGCCATTGGTGCATGTATCGCAAATCCAAAAAAGAAAGTGAAAGATATGAAAGGAATCTTACGTGTTATTCATAAGCTTCCGCCATTGATTGCAATCCCTACAACGGCAGGTACAGGAAGTGAAGTCACGCTTGCTTCTGTTATCAGTGATCCAAAAAATCATGACAAGTATGCTTTGATGGATTTTCCTTTGATACCGCATTATGCAGTACTGGATCCAAAAATGACATATACATTACCAAAATCACTCACGGCTACAACAGGCATGGATGCATTAACACATGCCATTGAAGCATATATTGGTGGTTCTACAACACCTAAAACTAGACGGCTTGCACTAGATGCGATAAAGTTGATATATCAGAATCTATGGATTGCGTATGAAGATCCTCAAAATGAAGTGGCAAGAAGAAATATGTCTTTGGCTGCATATCAGGCTGGACTTGCTTTTTCTATGTCATATGTTGGGTATATTCACGCAATTGCACATTCGCTGGGTGGGCAATATGATACTGCACATGGATTAGCAAACGCTGTTGTAATGCCATATGTTTTAAAAGCGTATGGGCACCGTATTGATCGTAAAATGCATGATATTGCACTTGTTGCCGGAGTAAGCAATGAAATCGATCGTGATGAAGATGCATGCAGGAAAATGATTGCATCCATTGAAGCATTGAATCAAAAAATGCATATTCCATCACATATAGCAGAAATACAGGAAAAAGATATTCCTTCTTTAGCAAAACATGCTTCTAAGGAAGCGAATCCACTGTATCCTGTTCCTGTTTTATGGAATGCGAAAGAGCTTGCACCACTGTATCGACAAATCAAAGGAGAGTAGAAATGGATCTATCAAATATCTACAACATACAGAAAAATTATTTCTTGAGGGGAAATACATTGTCGGTTTCTTTTCGAAAGCAGCAGTTAAAGAAACTGTATGAAGCAATCAATCGATATGAAGATGCAATTGTGGATGCTTTAAAGAAAGATTTAGGCAAAAGCAGGGAAGAAAGCTATATGAGTGAAATTGGTATGGTGAAAAGTGAAATTTCACATATGTTAAAACATGTATCTTCCTATGCGAAAAGACACTATGTGCCTTCACCACTTGCACAGTTTGTTTCTGTGAGCTATACAAAAGCTGTTCCTTATGGCGTGACATTGATCATGTCACCTTGGAACTATCCATTTCTTTTAACATTAGATCCATTGGTATGTGCCATTGCGTCTGGAGATACGGCAGTTTTGAAGCCATCTCCTGCTTCTCCATTTACAAATCAGGCGATGAAAAAAATCATTTCTGAAAACTTTGATGAAAGCTATATTACACTTGTCGAAGGTGGTATTGAAGAAGCAAATATTCTTTTGGAACAGCCATTTGATTTTGTGTTTTTTACTGGCGGATCACAAACTGGGAAAATCGTAAATATGAAGTGTGCAGAGCATTTAACACCTTGTATTCTAGAACTTGGGGGAAAGAGTCCCTGTATTGTTGATGAAAGTGCAGATATTGATCTGAGTGCAAAAAGAATTGTGTTTGGAAAATTTCTGAATTGTGGTCAGACATGTGTTGCCCCAGACTATGTTCTGGTACATCGTTCTAAAAAAGATGCGCTGATTCAGGCATTACAAAATGAAATTGTAAAACAATATGGTGAACATCCATTAACAAGTGATATTTATGGAAAAATCATTCATCCAGGACAGTTTGAAAGAATTCGAAAAATGATGGATCCTGATAAAATCGTTTATGGCGGCACGTGCGATGAGAAAGCATGCAAGATTGAACCAGCAATTATGGATGACGTTACATGGGATGACAGTGTCATGCAGGAAGAAATCTTTGGACCACTTTTACCTGTTTTAACATATGATGATTTTGATGAAATGATGGATACTTTAAAAACAAAACCACATCCATTGGCATTCTATCTCTTTACAAAAAATAAAAACCATATTCAAAAAATGGATACAGAAATGATCTTTGGTGGAGGGTGCATCAATGATACGATCATTCATCTGGCAAGTAACTATCTTGGCTTTGGCGGGGTAGGAAACAGTGGTATGGGGAAATACCATGGAAAAGATGGTTTTGATGCCTTTTCTCATACAAAATCTATTGTAGACAAGAAATGCATCATTGATCTAGCAATGCGTTATGCACCATACGAGAATGCTTTCTATAACAAATTAATTCGGTTTTTTATGAAATGAAAAGAAGAAGTTCTGGCTTCTTCTTTTTAAATGTTGTATTTTGCTAAACCAATATACTGATATCCACTTTCATCAATAACATTCTGAATTTGATCTGAATTTAAATCATGGTTTGCGATAATTGTGACTTGTCCCTTTGTATGAGAGGAAGATACTTTAATGACATTAAAATGATTACGGATTGCATCGTTGATATTTGCTTCACAATGACCACACTGCATGCCTGCAACTTCAACAACGATCTTTACTTTTCCTTTTCCATTGTATGTGGATTTCTGTACTGTATGTTTTCCTTCATGAAAAAATCCTCTGACAATTTTGATGCCGCCAATCATCATGATTCCAATGATGACTAAGATAATAATGTCTATAGTATGTAATGGTACGTTTACTTTCATAAATTTTCCCCTTTTCAGTTAGTATTAACTAATTTAGTACGGTACAAGAAAAAAATCAATGAACATGCTATGATTATTTTGATGAAAAATGTAATTTTAGCAGGTGTCTGCATCAAAGATGATGCAAAAGTATTTCAAATGAAAATGGATGAATGCATTGCTTTATGTAATGCATGTCAATTAAATGTTGTTGAAACAATTACACAGTCAGCAAATTCCATGAATACAATCAGTGCCTTCCGTAAAGGAAAGTTAGATGAATTGCGTATTCTTGTGGAAGAATTGGATGTTGATTTTGTTGTGTTTTATAACAGTCTCAGTGTGCAAATGGCAGAAAGAATCAGTGCTGTTGCTGGATGCAATGTGATTGACCGTACAGCATTGATCTTAGATATCTTTTCCAGCCGTGCACGCAGCAGACAGGC
Source organism: Erysipelotrichaceae bacterium 7770_A6 (assembly GCA_014610835.1). Lineage (GTDB taxonomy): Bacteria > Bacillota_I > Bacilli_A > Erysipelotrichales > Erysipelotrichaceae > Bulleidia. The sequence continues at coordinate 22,967 of QQXM01000026.1, read as the reverse complement.
AAAGCTGCAGACTGAAATGGCACGATTGCAGTATGATCTTCCACGTTTATTAAACAGCGACAATGACCGTGAAAGAGAAAGAGGTGGAGGTGTAACAAATCGTGGTTCTGGTGAAATGCGTTCTGCAATTGTTGCACGGAAATATCAGAAACGGATCCAGGATCTCAAGAAGGAATTAAAGAAAATCGAATCACAGAGGCAGATGGATGAAAGAAGAAGATCCAAGACATTATTAAGAAGAGTGGCTTTGGTCGGCTATACAAATGCTGGGAAGTCCAGTTTTATGAATTGTCTGATTCAGAATACAGAAGCCAGTGGAAATGAAGTGTTTGAAAAAGATATGTTATTTGCAACATTGGATACATCTGTAAGAAAAATTGTCTATGATAAGAAAACGTTTTTTCTCTATGATACGGTTGGATTTGTTTCAGATTTACCACATACACTGGTTGAAGCATTCAAAAGTACATTAGATGCCGCAAGAGATGCGGATCTGCTTGTAGAAATTGTTGATGTAAGTGATGATGATTATGAAACAAAGATGGAAGTAACAGAAAATACGCTGCGTGAAATTGGTGCTGGAGAAATTCCAGTATTACGTATCTTTAATAAAGTTGACTTATTGAAAGATACTTCACGTCTTGAAGGAATCTGTGTTTCTGCAAAAAATGGCGATCATATGGATCGTGCAATGAAAGAAATATTAAAAATGTTATATCCAAGTGAAGAAAGCATGTATTGTTTGCTTCCTTATGGTAAAATCTATATGTTTGATGAATACAGGCAAGTGCTTCAAATAGATGTAGTCAAACAAGATGAAGAAGGTATGACATTATATTTACAAGGACCTTCTGACTATATCCATGCATTTGATCTGTATCAGATAAGAGAGGGACAGTTATGAGTAAGACAGTATGGGAAAAATTGAATGATTCTCAAAAAGATGAATTGATGCAATTCAACAAGGAGTACATTGATTTTCTAAGTGTTTCTAAAACTGAAAGAGCATTTGTAAACAATAGTATTGCACTTGTTGAAAAGGCTGGATTCAAAAATCTAAGTGAAGTGACAGAATTGAAACCTGGAGATAAAGTATACTCCACAAACAAAGGTAAGAATATTTTAGCTTTCATTATTGGTAAAGAACCTATCCGTAATGGTTTAAACCTTTTAGGAGCACATATTGATTCCCCACGTACAGACTTAAAACAGCATCCATTATATGAATCTAATGGTCTTGTATTATTAGATACACACTACTATGGTGGTATTAAGAAGTATCAGTGGGTTGCTCGTCCAATGGCACTTGTTGGTGTTGTTGTGAAGAAAGACGGCACAGTTATTGATATCAACATTGGTGATGATGATAATGATCCAGTTGTTGGAATCAGTGATCTTTTGATTCATCTGGCAGCTGATCAGATGTCTAAGACAGGTGCAAAGGTTGTTGAAGGTGAAGCATTAGATGTATTGGTTGGTTCTATTCCTAAGAAGGATACAGAAAAAGATCCTGTCAAGGCTTATATCTTAGATCTATTAAAAGAAAAGTATGATATCGAAGAAGATGATTTCATTTCTAGTGAAATTGAAGTTGTTCCTGCTGGAAAAGCAAGAGATTATGGTCTAGATCGTTCTATGATCATGGGATATGGTCATGATGATAAGGTATGTGCATATACTTCTTTACGTGCTGTTTTGGATTTTGAAGGAACACCTGATAGAACTGCCTGTGCAATCTTGGTAGACAAGGAAGAAATTGGTTCTGTTGGTAACACAGGTATGCAGTCTGCATATTTTGATCATGTGATTGCTAAGATGCTTGCAATGCAGAATGAATCTTCACTTGTTGCATTCAACGATACAATGGATAACTCAAGAATGTTATCTAGTGATGTATCTGCAGCATTTGATCCACTATATCCAGAAGTTATGGAAACAAAGAATGCTTCTTTCTTTGGAAAGGGTATCTGCTTCAATAAGTATACTGGCTCTAGAGGTAAAGGCGGCAGTAACGATGCGAATGCTGAATACATGGCTAAGATCCGTAAGATCATGGATGAAAATGACTGCTACTTCCAGACATGTGAACTTGGCAAGGTAGACGTTGGTGGAGGCGGAACAATCGCTTACATCATGGCTAACAAGAACATGGATGTCATTGATGCTGGTATTGCGGTACAGAACATGCATGCTCCATGTGAAGTTGTATCTAAAGCAGATGTATACGAAGCTTATAGAGCTTACATTGCATTCTTAAAAGATATGGATTAATCCTGAGGACACTACAAGGTGTCCTTTTTTTACGGTATAATTGACACATAGAATCCATGGAGGTTGAACGTGAGTAATTCTAAAGTAGTTATTAATGATAAAGGTGCAGAGTTTTTAAAGAATGGGCAGATGTGGATGTATTCGAATAATCTAGCATCTGATATATCGCATTTAGAAAATGGAAGTGTTGTAGATATTGTTACGGAAAAGGATGCATATTTAGGTACGGGATATCTGTGTAAAGATTCGCATATTACGGTGCGTATCTTTTCTAAGAAGCATGAAACGATTGATTATGATTTCTTTGAAAAAACAATTGCAGAAGCATGGGAGTTTAGAAAAACTGTAGAACCAGATAATCTAGATAACTGTAGAGTGATTTTTGGAGAGGCAGATGGATTGCCAGGCCTTACCATTGATCGCTATAACAGTGTTCTTGTATCACAGATTACGTGTTTCGGTCTAGAAAAGAATAAGGCAGTTTTATATCAGGCGTTGCTGCATGTTCTTCGCGAAGAAGGTATTGAAGCTATCTATGAAAGAAATGATGTGAAGTCTCGTGAAAAAGAAGGACTTTCTTTATATAAAGGCTTTTACTATGGTGAAGCTGATACCGTACAGGTAATTCATGAAAATGGCCTGAAATTGAATGTAGATATTGAAAATGGGCAGAAAACAGGCTATTTCCTGGATCAGAAATCGAATCGTGTACTGGTTCGCCATCTTGCAAAAGGAAAGACAGTATTAGACTGTTTTACACATACAGGTGGATTTGCATTAAATGCAGCTTTAGGAGAAGCAAAGCATGTGACGGCAGTAGATGTTTCTAATACAGCATTAGAAGAAGGTAGAGCGAATGCAAAACTGAATGGCTTGGAAAATGTATCTTTTGTACAGGCTGATGTATTTGATTATCTTGATACGTTGAAACATCATCAATTTGATTTCATCATTTTAGATCCACCAGCTTTTACAAAATCTAGAAGAACAGTTATGAAAGCCTATAATGGATACAAGAGAATCAATATGCAGGCAATGCATGTATTAAGAGGTGGCGGATATCTTGCAACGTGTTCCTGTTCTAGATATATGGAATGTGACCTGTTTGAAAAGATGCTGAGAGAAGCAGCACAGGAAGTTGGTGTAACGTTAAAACAGATTTCCGTAACACAGCAGAACGCAGATCATCCAATTCTCTGGAATATGGAAGAAAGCAGCTATCTGAAGTTTTATATTTTTCAGATTGTATAGAAAAATTGAGGTAAAAGAATCATGAAAGAAGTAATGGATTATGCTACAGGAATCCAGCATGTAGGAATTCCTTGTAAAAGTATTGAAGAAACAAAAGAGTTTTATGAAAAACTAGGTTTTTATATCAAGCATGAAAAGACAATACATGATGGAAAGCAGAAAGTCTGCTTTCTTGAATATATGGGACTTGTATTAGAGTGCTATGAAGATGAGGTTGCTTTAAAAGCAGGCGCAATTGATCATATCGCAATTGATGTGAATGATATTGAAGGTTGCTATGCATTATGTAAAGAACAAGGCTATACAATTGTAAGTGATGGGATTGAACAGTTGCCGTTTTATGACAACGGTGTTCGTTTCTTTATTATCCTTGGTCCAAACAATGAACGTTTGGAGTTTAATGAAATTCTATGAGACTGATGATTGTTAGACATGGAGATCCAGACTATATCCATGATTCATTGACAGAAAAAGGGAAAAGAGAAGCAGAACTTCTATCTAAACGTCTGGCAAAAATGGATATTCAGGAATTTTATCAGTCACCATTAGGAAGAGCACAGTTGACAGCTTCTTATACTTTGCATGAAATGCATCGAGAAGCTGAAACGTTAGACTGGCTGAGAGAATTCGATCCTAGAATCATTCGTCCTGATCGTATACTTCGTAAGTCTGTTGCATGGGATTGGCAGGTAGAAGACTGGACAAAAGATTGTCGTTTCTATGATTATGATCATTGGTATGAAAATGATGTTATGAAACGCGGAAATGTAAAAGAAAGGTATCAATGGGTTTGTGATAACTTTGATGTATTTCTAAAAGAACATGGATATGTGCATGATGGAAAGTTTTTCCGTGTAGAAAAAGGAAATCATGATACGGTTGTATTTTTCTGCCATTTTGGAGTGGAATGTGTTTTATTATCACATTTACTGCATATTTCACCAATGATATTGTGGCAGGGCTTTGTAGCCGCACCTTCTTCCGTTACAATTGTACATACAGAAGAAAGAAGAAAAGGTATTGCAGCCTTTAGAATTGCACAATTTGGTGATATTTCACATTTATATGCTGCAGATGAACAGCCATCGTTTGCGGCTAGATTTGTGGAATGTTATGAAGATGATGGACAACATTAAGGGAGAATCATTATGAAAGTCATTATGTATTTTGTTCGACATGGACAAACAAGATTAAATGAAAAAGGTAGAATGCAGGGAGTATGTGATTCCCCATTGACTACACAAGGAGAATTGCAGGTAGAAAAGACACGTGTTGCGTTAAATAATGTCTTTTTTGATGCGGTATATTCTTCTCCAAGCGGAAGATGCCAGCAAACTTCTAGAATCATTCTAGAAGGAAGAAATCTAGAACCTGTGATTATAATCAATCTGCATGAAATGAATTTTGGTACATTTGAAGGTACAAGATTTACATCACATTCTGAAGAAATTACACGTTGCTTTGATACAAATGATTTTTCTAGTGTGAATGGTGAAAATCCTGCAGAAGTGGAAGATAGAATCTTACAGTCATTGGATACAATTCTTTCTAATGCTCATGATAATGATCAGGTTTTAGTTGTTACGCATGGAAGTTATTTAATGACAATGCTGCGTTCCGTATTTAACGTTGATATGGATAAGCTTTTCCCACGTGCGTTAGGAAAAGGTAATCCTATCCCAAATGCTTCGATTATGCGTGTGGAATATGAAGATGGAAAGTATATAGTTACAAACCTTCCAACAGAACCACAGCTGTATGAAGATCCAATCGTAAATAAAACGTTACATTTCTACTTTGTAAATCATGGTCAGACGTTGTTTAATCAATACAATCGCATGCAGGGGGTTACGGATTCTCCAATAACTGAAAGAGGCATGAAAGAAATACTGGATTGTGCGGATGCTTTAAAAGAGATTCCTTTTGCATCTATGTATACATCTCCACTATTGAGATGCTATGAGACTGCTTTAAAGATTGCACATGATAGAAATAGCGATCCTGTTGTATTAGATGGGTTAAAAGAAATTGATTATGGTGAATTTGAAGCCGTTGTACGTGATTCATGGCTCAAAGAAATCAAAGAACATAGAGCGAAGCATGATGACTGGAGTGATGTAAATGGAGAAAGCAAAGATGCATTTGAACTGCGTTTCCATCACACTTTACAGAAGATTATTTCTGCAAACAAAGATGGTTCAAACATCTTGCTTGTTTCTCATTCAGAATATTATAAGAGATTGCTTGAAATCTTGTTTGGTCTTGATGGAGAAGATGCAATGATGGAAATGAGAAGACAGGGAAAACAGCCACATCCATATGGTGGTATCTTCCGTTTTGATTATGTGAATGGAAAATTTGAGATTGTTTCCTATATGTGTACACCAGAAGAATTCAAAGAAGAACAATAATCAATCTAGATATGAAAAGGAAACTGCTGGGACAGTTTCCTTTTTGTCGTCTGTAATTGAAATCATAACATACATATATGTATATGAATAGACTGTAATTTAAAGTATTTCTCATCTATTCTTTAATAAAGAAAAGGATACAGATATGATTCTTTATAATCTTTCAAGATACAAAAATGGTGATTCAATATAACTTATTATTTTTCATTTTAACAAGCTAGGAATTAAGAAAGGGAGCTGATTATTATGTTAAAGAAAAAGATATTTTTGATTTCTTTGAGCTTTATCCTGATTGGGTGTGCGGCTTCAACTCCTGAATCAACAAATGAAGTAACTGTACAAAAACAAAACAGTAATTATGAATTCAGAATCATTGAAGATCCATCTACTGGGATATTAACCGCATTTTATGAGAAAGATGGAAACCTCTACTACAGACAAATATCGCAACCTTATTCAGATGGTGATAACATTACTTTACCAGATGAAGGATGGACAGAGATGAAATCTCCAGAGAACATTGAATTCAAAACATATGAATAATCCATCAGATGATGTAGAATTTTTGAAACATTAGAAAATATATTTTCAAATACTTCAGACGAGGACGAGATTATGAAAAAATTCATTTTAATAGCTATATATTTCTTTATACTGTATATCTTGCCATTTATTGCTACAGATATAGTATATAATTTCACAAATTCAACACAATTTATACTTGGATTGTTTCATGTTTCTGGAATTGTATTATGTATATTAATTGAAAGAAACAAAGACTATTTTTTGAAATAAAATGCTATATTCAATTCATAGAAGATCAATAACAAAAGATGCCAGATTTTGGCATCTTTTATCGTTTTTCTAGTGAAATGTATTGTTTTTCATCTCCAACATATTTATATGCAGGACGGATAATACGATTCGCAAACTCAACTTCTTCCATACGGTGTGCGCACCATCCAGCAACTCTAGATATCGCAAAGATTGGTGTAAATAATTCTTCAGAAATACCAAGAATTCGATAGACAAGACCTGAAAATAAATCTACATTTGCACATACATTCTTTGTGCTGCCTTTTAATTCTTTGAATACAACAGGAGCAAGCTTTTCAATCTGACATAAACAGTCATATTCTCTCTGCATTCCTTTTTCATAGGCAAGATCCTTGGAATGTTTTTTCAGGATTTGTGCTCTTGGATCACTTTTTGTATATACTGCGTGGCCGATTCCATAGATGAGACCACTATGATCACCAGCTTCTTTATTAATGATCTTTGTAAGGTAATCCTTCATTTCTTCATCTGAATGGACATCTTTGACATTGGCTAAGATTTCATCAAGCTGCTTCATGACCATCAGATTTGCTCCACCGTGTTTTGGTCCTTTTAAAGAAAGGATTGCAGATGCAATAGCAGAATATGTATCTGTACCAGTAGAAGATAATACACGGGTTGTAAATGCAGAGTTGTTGCCTCCACCGTGATCTGCATGTACGATCATACATAAATCTAACAATCTTGCTTCTTCTCGTGTATAGTTCTGATCAAGGCGATACATTGCCAGAATATTTTCTGCGGTAGATAAACCCGGCTTTGGATAGTGAAAGTACAAAGATTCATGATCATATGCATGTTTTTTTGTCTGGTATGCATATACCATCATACTTGGCATTTCCGCAATCAGGTTAATAGATTGTTTGATTACATTTTCTAAGCTTGTATTTTCAGCTTCTTCATCATAGGAATACATCGCAAGAACACTTCTTGCCATCTTGTTCATTAAGTTTGGAGAAGGGGCTGCCATGATTTGTGTTTCCGCAAATCCATCCGGAAGTTCTCGATGTGTTTCTAGAATGCGACGGAAGTTATCAAGCGTTTCCTTGTTTGGAAGAGATCCAAATAATAACAGCCATGCAACTTCCTCAAATAAGAAACGATCTTGTGTGATTGCTTCGTTGACAATGTCATTCAGATCAATACCTCGATAGATCAGTTTTCCATCAATTGGAATAATATTGTTGTTTTCATCTCTTTGATATCCGATGACATCACAGATATTTGTAAGTCCCGCAAGAACACCTGTTCCATCGGCATTTCTCAATCCTCTTTTTACACCTAGTTTTTCACTGATTTCTGGATCAATGAAATTATTTTTGCGATATGCATCGCATAATACTTTTAAATCTTGATTCGTTAAATCTTGTACGTCTGGATAGATCATAACCATTCACCTCATATGATTTCTATTGTATTGAAATAATTTTCATTTACAAGTATGAAAATTATGAAAGTAATTTATGGGAATTGTTGTAAAATGGAATACATGAGGTGAAGGGTATGAAAGTTGTATTGATTCCTGGAGATGGTATTGGTAAAGAAATCTCTGAAAGTGTTAAAAAAGTATCTGAAGTTTTAAAGACAAATATTGAATGGGAAACACATTCTGCTGGTGCAGAATACTATGAAAAGAGTGGCAAGCTGTTTGATGATGACTTAATGGATGCAATTCAGAATACTGGAATTGCACTAAAAGGTCCTACAGCGACACCAATTGGTACGGGATTCCGTTCTATTAATGTTCAGTTGCGTCAGCGTTTTTCTACATATGCAAATCTTAGACCTGTACATTCCATTATTGGTGTAAAGAGCAGATATGAAGATGTTGATCTTGTTATTGTTAGAGAAAATACTGAAGATCTCTATAAAGGAATTGAATATATGTATGATGCGAATACTGCACATGGAATTAAACTCATTACGCGTTCAGCAAGTGAAAGAATTGCACGCTTTGCTTTTGAATATGCAAGAAAGCATCATCGTAAGAAAGTAACTGCAGTACATAAGGCAAATATCATGAAGCTTTGTGATGGATTATTTCTAGAAAGTTTTAAGAATGTTGCGAAAGACTATCCTGAAATTGAAAGTGATTCTGTCATTGTTGATGCGTTATGCATGAAGCTTGTTACAGATCCAGCACAGTTTGATCTACTTGTATCAGAGAATCTGTATGGTGATATTATTTCTGATCTTTGTGCGGGACTTGTTGGTGGACTTGGATTTGCACCAAGTGCTAATATTGGTGAAGATGTTGTTATCTATGAAGCAGTACATGGTTCTGCACCCGATATTGCGGGAAAAGATATGGCAAATCCAACAGCTTTACTGCTTTCTTTCTGTATGCTTTTAAAAAATCATGATATGAAAGATAAAGCAGAAGTTCTTGAAAAAGCAATCTATGCGGTTATTGAAGAAGGAAAGTATACAACGCAGGATATTGGTGGAAATGAAGGATGTAAGGCATTTACAGAAGAAGTATGCAGGGTGATAGAAAATGAAATTAATTGATCATGGTGTATTCTTTGAAAAAGGGACATATGTAGAAAACAGTGCATGTTCCAAAGAAGAAGGAAAGAAAAAAACATTGGCATATCAGATCATGGATGCACATGATACACATACAGATGATGATATTCTTCATATTCGTTTTGATTCTTTGACTTCTCACGATATTACATATGTTGGTATTATTCAAACAGCGAGAGCTTCTGGCTTAAAGAAGTTTCCAGTACCTTATGTATTAACAAACTGCCATAATACGCTTTGTGCAGTTGGTGGAACAATCAATGAAGATGATCATCAGTTTGCATTGAGTGCAGCACATAAGTATGGTGGTATTTATGTACCGCCAAATATGGCTGTTATTCATTCCTACAATCGCGAAATGATGAGTGGATGTGGAAGAATGATCCTTGGATCAGACTCTCATACGCGATATGGCGCTTTAGGAACAATGGGTATTGGAGAAGGTGGTGGTGAACTTGCCAAACAGCTTCTTGAAAAAACATATGATGTAGCACGTCCTGAAGTTGTTCTTGTCTATGTTCATGGAAAAGTGAAACCTGGTGTTGGACCACATGATATTGCACTTGCGTTATGTAAAGAAACATATGCGAATGGATTTGTGAAGAATCGTATCATGGAATTTGCGGGAGAAGGAATTCATGGTTTGTCTCAGGAATACCGTAATGCAATTGATGTCATGACAACTGAAACAACATGTTTAAGCAGTATCTGGGAAACGGATGAAAAGACGGAACAATACTTTAAGCAACATGGTAGAAAAGATGCATATCGTTGTCTGAAAGTCAATGATGGAACATACTATGATCGATGCATTGACCTTGATCTAGGTGAAGTGGAATGTATGATTGCTTTACCAATGCATCCATCATTAGCACTTCCAATCAACACATTTAAAAAAGATCCAAAGAAATACTTAAAAGAAGCAGAAGATCATGCCAATGCGCAGCTGGCGCATAAAAACATGGACCTTGTTTCTAAGGTGAAAGAAGATGGAACAGTGATTGTGAATCAAGGTGTCATTGCGGGATGTTCTGGTGGAACATATGGCAATATCATGGCAGCAAGTGCAATCTTGAATGATGGAGATTGTGGCAATGGCGAATTTAGACTTTCCATTTATCCTGATTCTATGCCAGTCTATAAAGCACTTGTTGAAAATGGTACAGTTGCTTCTTTGGTTTCTACTGGAGCAATATTTAGAGAAGCGTTCTGTGGTCCTTGCTTTGGGGCAGGTGATACACCAGCGAACAATGAACTATCTATCCGTCATACAACACGTAATTTTCCTAATCGAGAAGGCAGTAAGCCAAATGAAGGACAGATTGCTTCTGTATGCCTGATGGATGCTAGAAGCATTGCGGCAACGAGTAGAAATCAAGGTGTTTTAACAGCCGCAAGTGATATCTGTCATGAAGATGAGAAAGATTATATGTGTCCGTTTGATGCTTCTTTATATGAAAAAAGAGTATTTAACGGCTATGGAAAAGAAGAGCCTGACTATCCATTACACTTTGGACCAAATATTAAAGACTGGCCAGAGCAGCCATCTTTAAGCAGCGATATTCTTTTAAAGATTGTTTCTCATATTGATGATCCAGTCACGACAACAGATGAATTGATTCCTTCTGGAGAAACTTCTTCTTATCGTTCCAACCCATTGCGTTTAGCTGAATTTACATTATCTAGAAGAGATCCTGACTATGTAAATGAAGCAAAGAAAGTGAAAGAAATGGATTGGGAAAATGAAGAAGTAAAGCATGTATATGCATTGCTTGAAAACAGTGGCATTACTGTAGATCCAGATACAAACATTGCTTCTTCCATCTATGCATATAAGCCAGGGGATGGTTCTGCACGTGAACAGGCTGCAAGCTGTCAAAGAGTATTGGGTGCTGGTGCAAACTTTGCCCATGAATATGCGACAAAGAGATATCGTTCCAATTGCATTAACTGGGGCATGCTTCCATTTCTAACAACAGATGATGCGTTACTTGAAAAAGGCAGCTGGGTTCTTGTAAAGAATGTAAAAGAAGGTCTGGAATCGAATACACCAATGAAAGCCTATGTTGTGCATAAGGATGCAGTTACAATGATTGAAGTATCCTGTGGTGCATTAACTAGAGATGAAATTGAAATTCTGGAAGACGGGTGTCTTATCAATTACTACAAACATGATTAAGAATGTTATTTTTGATCTTGGTGGTGTGCTGATTCGTTTTCAGCCGAAAGAAGCAATCCATCAACTGGGGTTAAGTAAAGAAAAAGAAGATGCTTTATACTCTGCAATATTCCTTGATCCTTTATGGCTGGAGGTTGATAAAGGAGTATATCAGGGTGTCAGTGAAACGTTAGATTTATATCTAGAAAAGTATCCATCACTGCAGAAAGAAATCAAAATGTTTTTTCACCCTGGATGGGAAGATATGTTTGAAATACTGGATGAAGGCAGACAGTTTTTACTGGATTTAAAAGAGAAAGGGTATCATTGTTATATTCTTTCTAATTATGGTGTAGAAGCATTTGCATATACAGAAAAGCGATACAAAGAAGTATTTGGTCTGTTTGATGGAAAAGTTATCAGTGGAAGAATTCAAATGATAAAGCCAGAGGAACGAATCTTTCAATATCTCATTGATACATATGACTTAAAGAAAGAGGAATGTGTATTCTTTGATGATACAAAAGAAAATGTAGATGCATCAAATACATTTGGAATCCATGCATTTGTATATCAGAATGCAAAAGATGCGATGCACGCAATACAATCATTAGATGCAGAAAAATAAAACACACAAGGTAGTTTACTTTGTGTGTTTGTTTATATTCGGAAATAAATAATTCAGGAAGACAGGAACAACTTTTTCCCAGTCACTTTCTGTATGATGTCCACCAGGTGTTAAATGAGGATATGTAAGACATCCTTGTTCACTGTAGAGATGGTTGATATTCAACATCATTTCTACAGCGTCAATGAATAATCTTTTTCCATGTACTTCCTGGGATCCTTGATCAATGTAGATCTTTGTATCTTTGTGGAATGTTGTATTTTCAATCAGCTTTTTTAGATCTTCATAACAGAAATGTGTTGAAGGGGAAACACATGCAGCTTTAGAGAAAGTGTCATTGTATTGTGCAATCATGTATTCACTCATGAGTCCACCCATAGAGCTTCCACCAATTCCAATATGTTTTCGATCTGTAAATACACGATATCTTTTTTCGATTTCTGGTTTTAATATATTCACAAACCATTCTGCAGTCTTTTTTCCTGCAGGACGAACAGAAGGAAGGGACTCTAAATGTGTTGTTTCTGGTTTGAACGGGCAGTATTCTGCAAGTCTTCGATTTCCTGTATGATTACAGTCGACTCCCACAACAACAAGTTCGCTGTTATTTTCATCCAGATATTTTTTCATGCCCCAGCATTTTCCATATGTTGCTGTTTCATCAAAGAATAGATTATGTCCATCGAACATGTATAGAACATCATAATGTTTTTTTGTTTCGTCATAGCTGTTTGGAAGATAGATCCAGACTTTTCTAGGAGATTGCGAGAACGATGGCATTTTTAACTGAATTGTTTCTACTTTTCCCATGGTGCTTTTCCCATCCACTGGATGCGGCTTTCTTTTCCTTCAATAATACGTTTAATGTTTGCCTTGTGACGATAGATAACAAATGCACTAAGCAAAAGAATTGTGACGGGAACAGATAGTTCTGTGATAGATCCATTGAAATAAGCAAATAAAGAAACAATACCTGTGAGTGCAATTGCACTCATGCTTGAAAAGGAAACCATTCTTGTAAAGAAAAGTAATACAAAGAATGTGATGACAGGTAAAGCAAATGTGATGATCCAGTTATTTGTTACAAATAATGTAATGCCCAGGAAAAAGCCATATGTTGTAGCGACTGCTTTTCCACCTTTGAATTGTGCAAAACATGGAAAGCAGTGACCAATACAGCACGCAACACCCGCATAAATTTCACTTCCAGGAGCGATGAAATGGGCGAGTGTCATAGAAATCAATCCCTTTAATGCATCTAATGCAATGACGAGAACACCAATTGGCTTTCCAAGAACTCTTCCTGCATTTGTACCACCAGCATTTCCACTGCCTTCTTTTCGAATATCTTTATGGAAAAACACTTTTCCTATGACAAGACCCCATGGAATAGATCCAAATAGATAGGAAAATAAAATAGCTAATAAAATTTTCATACACTTTAAACCTCCGCGCCTAAATATTTTACCATATTAACTATTTTTGAAGATGATGGAATTGTGATATTTTTACTTGGACAATATTTTTGTTATAATGATTAGCTGAAGGAAAAGGAGAAATCATGGCAATTCAATACGATGACAGCAGTATTCAAATCTTAGAAGGACTGGAGCCAGTTAGAAAACGTCCAGGTATGTATATTGGTTCTACAGATTCTCATGGTCTGCACCATATGATCTGGGAAATTGTAGATAATGCGGTTGATGAAGCAATTAACGGCTTCGGTAAAAAGATCACAATTGTTTTAGAAAATGATGGCAGTGTATCCGTCAGTGATCAGGGTAGAGGTATGCCAATAGGTAAACACTCGTCTGGTAAAAATACACTGGAAGTTATTTTTACTGTATTGCATGCTGGTGGCAAGTTTACTTCACAAGGTGGCTATAAGACTGCAGGTGGTTTACATGGTGTTGGTGCTTCTGTTGTAAATGCATTGAGTGAATGGCTGAGTGTTGAAGTTGCGCATGATGGACAGCTTGTTCGCATGTCTTTTAAAGATGGCGGATCAAAAGTCAGCAAGCTGGAACATTTAGGAAAGACAAATAAAACAGGATCTACGGTTCGTTTTAAACCAGATCCTTCTATTTTTCAGACAACAGATTTTAAATTTGATGCGGTGTGTGAAAGAGCAAGGGAAGAAGCTTTTTTATTGAGTGGCATTGAATTTGTGGTGATTGATCAGCGTTCGAAAAATCCAGTGGAAGAAAAGTATCTCTATGAAGATGGTATTACTGAGTTTGTAAACTATCTGAATGAAGATCGTACACCATTAATGCAGCCAGTGAAGTTTTCTGGTGATGCATTAGGAATTCATGTTGAAGTTGCTTTTCAATATACGGATGACTATCAGGAAAACACATATTCTTTTGTTAACCTTGTTCGTACAAGTGATGGCGGTACACATGAAGTTGGCTTCAAAGGTGCCTTCACAAAAGTAATCAATGACTATGCTAGAAAGACTGGTCTTTTAAAAGAAAAAGATAAAAACCTGGAAGGAAATGATGTTAGAGAAGGTTTAACGACAATTCTTTCTGTTTCTGTACCAGAAGAATTATTGCAGTTTGAAGGACAGACAAAAGGAAAATTAGGTTCTCCACAGGCAAAGCCAGCAGTGGAACAGGTTGTCAGTGATCAGTTGACATACTGGCTGACAGAAAACAAAACACAATCAGATTTACTGATTCGTAAAATGCAGAAGGCAATGCTTGCGCGTCTTGCGGCTAGAAAAGCGAGAGAAGAAGCTAGACGTGGAAAGAAAGTTGGAAAAGGCGAAAGAGTGTTGAGTGGCAAGCTTGCACCTGCAAGAAGTAAAGATGCGCGTATCAAGGAATTATTCTTAGTCGAAGGTGATTCTGCCGGCGGTTCTGCAAAACAAGGCAGAGATTCTATTTATCAGGCAATCTTGCCTTTGCGTGGAAAAGTATTAAATACAGAAAAATGCTCTTTGGGTGATATTGAAAAGAACGAAGAATTAAATACATTGATTTATACAATTGGTGCTGGTGTTGGTCCAGACTTTGACTATGAAGATTCTAACTATAATAAAGTTATTATCATGACCGATGCAGATGATGATGGAAGTCATATTCAAATCTTATTATTAACATTCTTCTATCGCTATATGCGTCCATTGCTGGAACATGGAATGGTATATATTGCTTTACCGCCTTTATTTCGTGTACAGAAGGGAAAGAATGTTGAATATTGTTATTCAACGGATGAACTTGCTGAATTGAAAAAGAAATATGGCAAGTGTGAGATACAGAGATATAAAGGTCTTGGTGAAATGAATGCAGCACAGCTTTGGGATACAACAATGGATCCAGAACATCGTGCTTTGATTCAGGTAACAATTGAAGATGGTGTTGTTGCGGAACGTAGAGTTTCTACATTAATGGGCGATAAAGCTGAAAGAAGAAGAAAGTGGATTGAAGATAATATCTCATTCACATTGGAAGATGATTACAAACTGGAGGGATAAATAGTGGTAAAGAAAAAACAAATTGAAGATAAAACACGGTATATCCCGGAACATCTTGAAGATATCATGGGAAATGGCTTTTCTCGCTATGCAAAGTATATTATTCAAGAACGTGCATTGCCAGATGCCAGAGATGGTTTAAAACCTGTACAGAGAAGAATCTTGTATGCAATGTACCATGATGGAAATACATGGGATCATCCATATCGTAAATCTGCAAAGACGGTTGGTCTTGTTATTGGTAATTATCATCCACATGGAGATATTTCTGTCTATGATGCATTGATTCGTATGTCTCAAGACTGGAAGGTTAGATTACCTTTGATTGATGTGCATGGCAATAACGGTTCTATTGATGATGATCCAGCTGCTGCAATGCGTTATACTGAAGCAAGACTTGCTAAAGTGACTGAAGTCATGGAAGATGATCTTGATAAAGATACCGTAGAAATGGCACCAAACTTTGATGATACGGAAAATGAACCAACAGTATTGCCTGTGCCTTTTCCAGTCATGCTCGTCAATGGTGCAACGGGAATTGCGGCAGGATACGCTACAAATATGCCTCCACATAATATGAATGAAACAGTGGATGCGACAATTTATCGTATTCAGAATCCAGAATGTTCTTTAGAAGATTTGATGGAAATTATTCCTGGACCTGACTTTCCAACTGGTGGTATTGTACAAGGTGCAAAAGGAATTCATGATGCCTTTGAAACAGGAAAAGGCAGAGTTGTTGTGCGCGCGAAGTGTGAAATTGAACAGACACGTACAAACCAGCAGATCATTATTACAGAAATCCCTTACGAAGTGATTAAAGGACAGCTTGTCAAGAAAATGGATGAGATTCGTTTATCCAAAGATATTGATGGTGTTTTGGATGTAAGAGATGAATCAGACCGTAATGGTATGAGAATCGTTGTAGATGTAAAAAAAGAAGCAGATGCGAATCTGATCTTGAATTATTTCTACAAGAATACAGATCTTCAGATCTACTATAACTACAACAATGTAACGATCATTGATAAACGACCGGTACAGGTTGGTTTATGTGGCTTACTGGATGCATTTATCGCATTCAGAAAAGAAGTTGTTTTGAAAAGAAGTCGCTACGAACTTGATAAGATGGAAAAAAGAACGCATATTATTGAGGGATTGATGAAAGCTGTTTCTATTTTAGATGAAGTCATTCGTATCATTCGTGCTTCTAAAGATAAAGCGGATTCTAAAAAGAATCTGATGAATGAATTTGGTTTTGATGAGCCACAGGCAGAAGCAATTGTTTCTATGCGTCTGTATCGTTTGAGTAATACGGATATTCAGATCTTAAGAAATGAATTTGCAGAGCTTGTGAATCGTATTGAAGAAACAAAGGCAATCATTGAAAATGAGAATGTTCTAAAATCTGTTATTATTAAAGAATTACGTGCAGTGAAAAATGAATATGGAGATGCTCGTAGAACAAAGATTGAAAAAGAAGTACAGGATATTGTCATTGATAAAGCTGCAATGGTTACAAGTGAAAGAGTTGTGGTTACATGCAGTAGAGATGGCTATGTGAAACGTGTTTCTTTACGTTCCTATAATGCAAGCAGTGATACATCAACAGGTTTAAAGAATGGAGATGTACTGATTGGAACATTGGAATGTGATACGTTAGATACATTGCTGCTTTTCACATCGAAAGGAAACTATGCTTCTCTTCCAGTATGGCAGATCCAGGAAGCCAAATGGAAAGATATGGGTGTGCACTTGAATAGTGTGATTCGTATTGATGGGGATGATAAGATCATCAATGCAATTGTGATCAAAGATTTTAATACATATGCATGGATCGTTACATTATCTAGTAATGGTCAAATTAAGAAAACACCAGTATCTGCATGGAAGGTAGATCGTAATTCCAAGGTTATGACAGCGATGAATATTGCGAAGAATGCTGAAATGCTCAATGCATTTATTGCATATCATGATCAGAAGATTGTTGTTGTATCTAAGGAAGGATATTCATATCAGTTTGCTATGGATCAGCTTCCATCTACAGGTGTTAAGAGTAAGGGTGTAAAAGCATTGAATACATCAAAAGATGATGCACTTGCCTATGGATGTGCAATCAATGCAGATACACCAGCACTTCTTTATGTCACTTCTACAGGTGCATGCAAACGTGTCCATATGGAAGAAGTTGTAGAAGGCAACCGTCCAATGAAGGGAAATCTGATCTGTAAAAAGCTTAAGAGCAATCCTTCTATTCTGCGTTATGTCAAGGGTGTTACGCCTGGTGATAATCTTGTATTTATGGATAGCCAGAATCATGAAATCCATGTTTCTGATGTTCCATTTAAAACAAGAGAAACTGGTTTCTCTTCTCCAGTAACAATGGAAAGTGAATGGAGCATGTTAATGAACATTGAAGAATGTCGTATTATTG
Source organism: Erysipelotrichaceae bacterium 7770_A6 (assembly GCA_014610835.1). Classification (GTDB taxonomy): domain Bacteria; phylum Bacillota_I; class Bacilli_A; order Erysipelotrichales; family Erysipelotrichaceae; genus Bulleidia. Next base: position 4,967 of record QQXM01000026.1, on the reverse strand, counting down.
ATATTCCAGAAAATGCTGAAGATGAAGAAGTACATGAAGATATTGAAAAAATAACGTTATTTTGAGGAAATGTATGAAGAAATGTAAAGGTTGTGGTGCAATCCTGCAGAGTAAAGATCCAAATGCTCCTGGATATACACCAAAAGAAAACAGTGATTATTGTCAAAGATGCTTTCGACTGATTCATTATGATGATTTAATGATCTCTATGCGAAAGGGAATTGATCCTGATGTTGTTATAGATCGTATCAGTCAGAGTGATGCTTTGATTCTTTGGGTCGTTGACTTGTTTGATTTTGAAGCAGGTATTATTCCCGGTTTGAATCGTCATCTGATTGGAAAAGATATTATTATGGTTTGTACAAAGCGTGATATTCTTCCAGATACATTGTCAGAAGAAAAAATTGCACGATTTGTATTTTCTAGATTGAAAGAAAATGGTATTTCTATCAAGTCTTTGATTTTAACCAGCAAGCTTGAAAGAATGGGCGTAGAAGAAGTGAAACAAGCAGTACAGCTCTATCGTAAGAATCGTGAAGTCATTGTCATGGGAAAAGCAAACTCTGGCAAGAGTACATTGTTAAATAATTTATTAGGTGAAAATACATTAACAATGTCTAGATACCCTGGTACAACATTAGACTTTAATGAATTAGAGATTGATGGTGTACCTTATGTCGATACACCTGGTATTGAAATTTCTCATAGTATTTTGATGGAAGTCAAAGAAGATGAATTAAAAGAAATCCTTCCCGCAAGAACATTGAAACCACAGGTATACCAATTGCGTTATGATCAGTCTTTTGCGATTGGTGGACTTGTTCGTTTAGATCTAATGAAATGTGACCATGCTTCCTGTGTGTTCTATATGAGTGACAGTTTGAAGATCCATAGAGGAAAAGTATCTGGTGCAGATGCATTATGGAAGAAGCATTACGGAACATTATTTCAACCTGTTCCTGTGACAAATCAATTTAAAAAGTATACGATTCGTAAAGAAATGGATAAAATGGATATCGTAATTGATGGACTAGGATGGGCGTGTGTACATGGTCAAATGTCTACAATTACAGTCTATGTTCCAGAAAACGTTAATGTAACGTTTAGAAAGGCTATGTTATAAATGTTAAGTGGAAAACAGAAAAGATATTTACGTGGTTTAGCATCATGCGATAAGACAATTTTTCAAATTGGAAAAGATGCATTGAGTGACAACCTGATTGAACAGGTAGACCACGCCATCGAAGCAAGAGAGCTTGTAAAGATCTCTGTACTAAAAAACAGTCCAGTGGATATTGAAGAAACAGCGTTTGATCTTGCTAGATTAACAGACAGTGAACTTGTGCAGATCATTGGAAGAACGATTGTACTGTATCGTCCTTCTAGAAATCCTAAGATTGTACTGCCATGAGAATCTTACATTGTACGTTTGATCCTATTACACAGAAGGAATTAGAATATTGTCTTCAGTATCGAAAAGTGAATGGTATAAAAGATGTATTCATTCGTGTGGACCGGAATGGTGTATTGCCATATCAAAAGCGTCTCAAACTTGTTGAAAGATGTATTCGGCCATATCGTCATATCCATTTGTATACTGGTAATATCTGTGGTGAAGAAATTCCTGTTTCTTTGAAAAATGAAGAAGAACTGGCAAGAAATGGATGTTTCTATTTATGTGCACGCGGCAGTAAAGCTTTGATTCATCAAAATGGATATTACTATGAAAATATTGCAAAGGCACTTTGTAAACCACGTCGGTATGAACATTCTGTTTCAGTTGCCAAAACGGCATATCAGCTTGCGAAAATGCATCATTTAGATGCAGAGAGTGCATATCGAATGGGATTACTGCATGATATTACAAAAAAATGGGATGATGAAAAAGGAAAAGAACTATTAGCTATTTATTATCCTGAAGGTTTGCAATATGATCCAAAAGTATGGCATAGTTTTACAGCACCATTCTTTATTCAGAAGTATCTGTGTTTGCATGATCATCAAACACTGAATGCAATCTGGCATCATACGTTAGGAGATGGAAAAAGTGATTATGATGCAATTTTATACATTGCAGATAAGATTGAGCCATTGCGAGGATATGATGCATCAAAAGAATGGGAAGTATCCAGGATCAGCTTACAGAAAGGAGCACGTTATGTGCTTCAGAAAGCAAAAGCATATATTTTAAAAACGGAGGGAAAAAATGTCTGAATTATTAGATATTATTGTGAATACGCTTGATGAAAAACAGGCAGAAGATATCGTTTCTATTGATATGAGAAACGTAACACCATTTACAGACTACTTTGTTGTATGTACAGCTAGAAACGTCAGACACGCTTCTTCACTTGCGGAATTTGTTGAGCAGGAAGCAGAGAAGCATGGATATACAACACGTATGAGAGAAGGGGAAAGAGAAAGTACATGGATCTTATTAGACTGTAATGAAGTTGTTGTACATATCTTTACAGAAGAAGCACGACAGACATATCGTTTAGAAAGTCTTTGGGCTGATCTTCCTCAAGTATCACATGAATCAAAACAAACCGTATCTATCTAAAATACGGTTTTTATTTTTTGTATAGATCATTTAGAATCAGCCAGTCTTCTACAGACTGTGCAGTTAATGGAGAATCATTTGTCCACTCTAGTTTGTTTTTAATGGTTAATGTACCATCATCTTCTTTTGTTACTGCTACAAGTGCAGGGAAGGCACTGACTTGCCAGTCATCACTTAATTTCTTTGTTTCCAGATTACGATCAATTTCTGTGATATCTACAAATTCAAATAATGAAGATAGAGATTTTCCTGTATTTTGTTCCACTTGAGAAAAAATCGTATCTTTTAAATAGACAGAGTTGTTGTTGATAGAACTGTAAAAGAAGAGATAATGCGTATTCTGTGGGCTGTTTTCGATATATGGCTTTAAAGAGTCATACGCAACATATGATGTTGTTTGATCTACAGCGTAATTATCTCTTGGTTCAAAGATGCGATATGCAATGACGCAGCTAGAATAAATCACAAGCAGTGTTAAGAATGTAAATAATACTTTTTTCAACATACTAGCATTTTACCATGTATATCAATTCTTGAACAATTGAAAAAACATATCTATAATAAAAAACTGAGGTTATGTATGAAGTGGTATGAAACGAATTATGTGAATCATAGAGACTGGATTCTGGACAATCTAAATCTTTTGTCTTTGGATGCGAAAGAAGCCATTGTCATTCTTATGATTGATTTTATGAATGAGCATCATCTGAAAACAACAATTGAAGATCTTGCGAAGAGAACAAACTTAACAAATGAAGAAATGAATGAGGTTCTTTCTTTACTTTGTGCGAAAAAATATTTAGAAATTAAAGCTGCAAATAATGGTGATATTCGTTTTGTTTTAAATGGATTGTTTGAAACGGACGTTGCGCGTGATGAAAAAATTATGGATTCTTCTTTGTTTGATTTATTTGAAAGTGAAATGGGAAGAACATTATCACAAAAAGAAATGCAGAAGATTGCTGAATGGAATCGTACAACAGATAAGAAGATGATTTTTTATGCATTGCGGGAAGCAAGTGCGTATCAGAAACTTTCTTTTTCCTATATTGATAAGATATTGCAGGATTGGAAGAATAAAGGTTTAACATTGAAGCAGATTGATGAAGGTACATATTAATGGAAAGAATGAGTGTTGATGAGATTTTATCTCATTTAGATAGAATGTATCCTGATGCACATTGTGAACTGAATCATGCCAATGCCTATGAAATGGCAATTGCGGTTATTCTTTCGGCACAGACAACAGATGCTTCTGTAAATCAGGTAACACCAAAACTGTTTGAAAAATATCCGACAGTAGAATCTTTAGCAAATGCTGAACTCAAAGATGTGGAACAATGTATTTCTAGATTAGGCTTGTATCACAATAAAGCACGTTCGATTGTGAATTTTGCCAAAGGTGTTGTTGAAAATTATGGTGGTATTGTTCCTGATACGATGGATGATCTTTTGACATTGAGTGGTGTTGGAAGAAAATGTGCCAATGTGATTTTGTCAGAATGTTATGGTATTCCCTCCCTCGCAGTAGATACACATGTAACACGTGTATCAAAAAGGCTTGGTCTTGTATATCAGAAAGATGATGTGAATACGATTGAAAGAAAATTGAAAAGGAAAATTCCAAAAGAAAGATGGATCAAAACACATCATCAGATGATATTTTTTGGAAGATACTTATGTCATGCACGCAGTCCTAAATGTGGACTTTGTCCTTTTGTTTCAATCTGTCACGAAAAAAATAAGAATTTATAAAAAGGAAAGCTACTCACAAATTGAAGTGAGTAGCTTTTAAATTACTGTTGTCCATAGTATTCAGCATCTCCATAGCCTAGGAGCATAATAAAGACTGGCTGAAAAAAGAATAATCCTAGACCAAACAATTGACTTTTTCCAAATGCTTTGGCAAGCTTTTGCGAAAAGATGAAATTAATGACTAAAGTAACAAATGAGAAAAGAATTGCGATAAATTTTTTATTTCCACTGCTGTTTCTAAAACCTGCAATAAAGTTACTGAATGCTTCTACAATGAATGCTTCTGAATTCCATGCAATCTTATATGTGAAATATTCATTAACAATAGGAATCCATGCAAGCCATCCAGTAATACCTGCTTTTTGAAACAGTCGATATGCACCAAATGCATATAACACATACCATACAACACCAAATAACAATGTCAGAATAAAATATGTAACTGATAGAAAACTAGCAGTCAGTAAAGATAATAAAAGAATATAAAGAAACATATGATACCTCCCTGGATATGTGTATTATATATCATCGCATGCAAAAAGTGAGCCGTAGTGGGCTCACTTCATGTGTTTTTGAATATCCAAAATTGGTTGAGGTTTTGACATATTGTAAAATAATATGATGTTCATGAGGTCTTGAAGGAAAATCA
>QQXM01000177.1 GCA_014610835.1 Erysipelotrichaceae bacterium 7770_A6 | reverse complement strand
CAAAACAAACCAGAAGTTAGCAGATGGTGACTTAGTATTCAATGCAGCAGGTGATCAGACATATGACATCACACCAATTCTTAGTCACTATGGTGTAGAATTAGCTGATATTAACAATTACAAGGGAATTGATGCAGCAAACTTCCCATTTACAGTAAATGAAGATGGTGCTGCTAATGTTAAGGACATTTATGTTTCAGCAAAGAAGGAAGAAGTAAAGACATATAGTTACAAGATCAACCTCATTGATAGCAAAACAAACCAGAAGCTAGCAGATGGTGACTTAGTATTCAATGCAGCAGGTGATCAGACATATGACAT
>QQXM01000176.1 GCA_014610835.1 Erysipelotrichaceae bacterium 7770_A6 | reverse complement strand
AAGCAATAACAGAAACAAGTGAAACAGGAACTGGAGAACGGGGCATCCAGAGATCAGGAAGAAGTGCATGTGTTCTGCCGCAGTGCGTGCAGAAGACACGCTGTACTCTGATAATGATGAATTCAGGGCAGTCAGGCACACAGATTCTTCTGGGATAGCGACCGTAAAAGACAAGGGAGCAGGATTCACAGAAAGGACATGGAAAAGATGAAATACATGAACAGCTTCTTCTGATTTCAGAATCATACTGGCTTTGAGAAATGATA
>QQXM01000025.1 GCA_014610835.1 Erysipelotrichaceae bacterium 7770_A6 | reverse complement strand
GTTTGGGAATTTGCTGGATTTGTTAACATTCCCCAATTTCTTTCATTTATCTCTTGACTTCCTTATAGTTAAATTCTCCTCCTATTAAAAATATGCACTCATTTTAATGAGTACATATTCAAGAAGTAAGAATAAATTGTAATTATTTTCAAATATTTTGTAAATTGTTACAATATAAACTGAAAACTTTTCTTAAATTATTTCTCGTAGTCAATACAAGCTCTGCTAACCATATGTTCTACAACATAGTTTTTAAATGTTAAATGAATTGGATCATTCTGATATGCATTCAAATCATCTATTGTTTCAAAATCATAAATCAAGCAAAGATCATAGTTATTCTCAGGTGCACAAGAAGCATTCACAACTGTCTTTCCACCTTTTGTAGAAGGCAATGCATGCAATGGTTCTGCAAGCTCTAATGCTTTCTGTAAAACTGCTTCATGATCTTCCTGTTGAAGCTTAAACATACAGACATGCTGGATCATACGCCTTATCCCCTGATTTCAAATAAGTAATGATATAAAGCACCAATCATATTTGCATCATTACCAAATTCACAAGTCACAACTTCTGGTAAAGTAGCTGGCATGAAAGCACCAGCTTCATCATAGTATGCATGCAGTTTCTTATGTAAAGATTCCATGAGTAATGGCTGCTTACTGATACCACCACCAATCGCAACACGTTCAACATCCAATACAAACTGTAATGAAACAATACCAGCAGCTAAAGATTCACAATATTCATCAATTGCATCCAATGCTTCCTGTTTTCCTTCATTTGCATCTGTAAACAAGATTCTTCCATTCATTCCTTCTGGATCAACACCGAGTTTCTTTGCATAGTTATCACACATGATACCAACACCATTCACTCTTGCCCACATCTTTGTCGGATCATACTTGCCAGAAAGAAGCGTTGTTGGAATACCAGAATACTCACCTGCCGCAAAAGTAGAGCCACGGTATACTTTTCCATCAATGATAACAGCACCTCCAATACCAGTGCCTAATACGATAACTGTACCATTAGAAACACCTTGCATGCTTCCCTTCCAGATTTCTGCAGCTGCTGCAGCCTTTGCATCATTTTCAACCGCAAAGTCTACAGGAATCATTTCATGCAGTTTATCCTTTAAATTCACACCATTAATGTAATTCAATGCACCACTTGTATAGAAATATCCTTTTGTCGCATCAATCTTGCCAGGTGCACTCATTGCAATTGCTTCAATATTAGAATCAGCATACTGATCATAAATGCCTTTGATAGATTCTAAAAATGCATCTAATCCATCATATGGTGTAGGTACTTCACCCTTTTCCTTGATTTCTGCATTTTCATCCATCAATGCATACTTGATATTAGTACCGCCAACATCAATTGTTAAATAATTGCTCATATTTAATTCCCCTTTAGTTTTCTTTACTTCTATTTTATATTTCATCTAGTAAAAAAACCACACAAAAAAAAGACGGTTATCCATAAACCGTCAATTTCATTAGAAATCTACTTCATCTGGATCCAGACCAGAGCCGCCAAAATTCTCCAATGCATCGATTCTCTGCATATCTTCTGCATTGATTTCAAAATCAAATACATTACTGTTTTCTTCAATTCTTGATGGTGTTACTGACTTTGGAAGAGGCAGGACATCATGCTGAATGCACCAGCGAATGCAAATCTGTGCTACGGATTTTCCATAATGTGATGCAATTTCCTGCAAATCTGGATTTGTCAGCATTCTGCCAGTTCCAAGAGGTGACCATGCTTCCACAAGGATTCCATTCTCACGACAATATTTCACTGTTTCTTCCTGCATAAAGCCTGGATGGAATTCAATCTGATTTACCATTGGCTTTACTTCTGTCTTCATTAATGCTTCTAGATGATGCGGTTTAAAGTTAGAAACACCAATGGCTTTGATTTTTCCAGCCTTATAAAGATCTGTCATTGCTCTCCAAGTTTCAAGATTGATTTCTTCCCAGTTTTCATAGTCTTTTTTAGAAGCAGGCCAGTGAATCAAATATAGATCTAGATAATCCAAATCCAGATCAGACAATGTCTTTTCAAATGCCGCAATTGTTTTTTCATATCCACGCTGTGTATTCCATACTTTACTTGTCACAAATAAATCTTTTCTAGCAATGCCGCTTTCTTTGATTCCTTCTCCAACACTTTCTTCATTTTTATATGCTGCAGCAGTATCAATATGACGGTACCCACAAGCAATTGCAGCCTTCACACCATTGACAGTAACTTCACTGTCTGGTGACTGCCATGTTCCGTAACCAATTTCAGGAATCATGTATCCGTTATTTAGTTTCATGTTTTCCATAACTTTCTCCTTATGTTTTCTTCACGTAAAAAAGAATATCATAATGGTTTTTATTTTTGTGATGAGATGCTTCCAAAAAAATATCTAAATTCTCCAGCCGACTGCCTGTTCTCTAGCTTTTACCTCTTTTTCATATTTCAAACGCATTTAAAACATTCCTCTGGATGTTTTCTTGCAGATTGAAATGCCAAACATATTTTGAATCTTTTCTGCATTTCCAGTATGAGCCATATGATTCATCTGTATATACTTCAAAATGTTGTAGATTCCTTTCATCTATCATCAGCCAAGTGCTACATCCAAAACCATCATTAAACTAAACCCAACCGCAAAGAAAACTGCACCAATATTAGAATGTTTTCCTTGTGACATTTCAGGTATCAATTCTTCAACAACTACATACAACATTGCCCCGGCAGCAAAACTCAACAGATACGGCAGCAACGGTATAATTCGCTGTGAAATCAATATTGTCAATACTGCACCAATTGGCTCCACAACACCTGAAAGAACACCACCCAAAAATGCTTTTCCTTTGCTTACGCCTTCAGCTTTCAACGGCATTGATATAATTGCTCCTTCTGGGAAATTCTGAATTGCTATACCAATGGATAAGGCAAGTGCACTCGCTGCTGTAATTTGTGTATTTCCCGCAAGAAATCCAGCATACATAACACCCACTGCCATTCCTTCAGGAATATTATGTAACGTCACTGCCAGCACCATCATCGTTGTACGATTCAGTTTACTTTTTAATCCTTCAGCTTCATTACTTCCTACATGAAGATGAGGAATCAGATCATCTAATGCAAGCAGAAACAGAACACCAATCCAAAAACCGACAAATGCCGGCAGAAAAGAAAAAATTCCTAAATGTTCTGATTGTTCAATTGATGGAATCAACAAACTCCAAATAGATGCAGCTACCATAACACCTGCCGCAAATCCAGCAAGGGCACGATGTATAGATACACCAAGCGTATTCTTCATAAAGAGTACACAAGCTGCACCAAGTGTTGTTCCAGCAAACGGAATCAATATACCAAGAAATACTTCCATACGTTATTTCAATTCCTTTCTGTTGTTTTCAAAACTATTATTTTATTTGATATATTTCGCACAGCTGGAATCTTACCAATCACGCGATACATAGGATGCAATTCTTTCATTCCTTCCACTAAACTGACTTCATTTTGAAATGTAAAATCAGACAATAAATTTTGCAGCTGCTTCCCATTTTTTATGCCCCATGTGAATTTTGCATTGCTACCTGCAATCGATTTTTCCTTTACGTGTTTCACAACAAATGGAGACATCGTTTCTACCATAACTGTTACATTTTGAAAGGATTGATCAATGATTGAAAACATTTTTTTCACATCATCTTCCTTCAAATACATTGTTAATCCTTCAATAATGACTAGAACATCTTCATTGTGAAAAGTAATATCATCCACATACGTTTCATCCATTGCAGATTTTGCAATTTGATAAACTGGACCTGTTTCACTCAGAAACCTGCTTCTTACGTTCATCGTTTCTGGTAAATCAACATTGTACCAACGTAAGTATTTTCCTTGCATTCGATAACACCTTGTATCTAGTCCACATGCAATATTGATAACAATTGTGTTTTTATGATTCTCTAAATATTGTCTGACCATTTGATCCAATACTATTGTTCTAGCGATAACACCAGAATACATAACCATATCTTGATCAGCTTTAGAAAAATCATAGTCTATCTTTTCCACAAGTTCAACCGCAATATCGTCTCTAATTTTATGGTCAGGTTTCCTTGTTTCTTTTGCCCTTGCATATAAGGTCTGTATCATTGTTTCCGCTACACCTGTTACGCTGACTTTTTCTTTCATTTCCTGTCATCCTTTTCTATCTGTTTTTCTAACAACACAATGCAATCGCATCCCTTTACGAATTTCAAATTTTTCAAGTTTCAATCCAGATTTTTCACAACATTCAGAAATCAATTCTCTTGTAGGAACACGAACATCTCCATGACCAAACAGATTTGCTAGAGGCATTTCTAATGTATTCATCAGCCATATCAATGCCTTATTGTCACTAGTTACATCACGTAGAATTAACCTACCATTTGGACGCAGACATCGTTTCACACAATTGAAAAATGCCTGTGGAGATGGATAATGATGAAAACTCATCGAACAGATAATTGCATCAAAACAATTACTTTCAAAAGGAAAGTTCTCACAATCCCCTACAACAAACGTTGCATTTGGAATGTTTTTCTTTTGTGCCTGTGCAATCATTGCTGGTGTTAAATCTAGACCCGTATAGTGCCGTTCTGGATATTTTTCTGACAATAAAGAAATCATTGGTGCCGGGCCACATCCCGCATCCAATAAATCTTGAAATGGTTCTTTCTCCAATTCTTCAAGAATTTCTGGATAATCTTTTTTACACATCTCATAAATTCCCGCATGATTACTTTCATATCTTTCTGCAGCTTTTGTAAATTCATCAATGGATAGTTTTTTATATTCTTCGTTTTTCATACAATTCTCCTGTTATGTAATTATGAATTTAATACGTTTTATCGTTAGTTTCAACTAACTTTTAAAATTCAGAAAAACCATAACAGAATTAACTGTTATGGTTGTAGGAAGCAATGATTTTTTTACCTGTTGCCAAACCTTCTGGTGTGAGATATACGATTCCGTAATGTTCTTTGACTAATAAACCATCATCGGACAGTCTTGTCAGCATCGCATGTACAGAAGGACGGGTAACATCTAATTCCTTTGCAATCTTGATGGAACGAATCCCTTTTCCTTCAGGATCCATTTCCACCATTTTTACAAGATACTTCTTTTTCGCTTCACTTAAGCAACGACGCTGCATACACCTAACCTACGCAGCTTGTTCAACAACTGCTTTTCTCTTGTTTGGATCTGGTCTAAATAAGAGATAGAGATATACCGCAAGAACGATAATTGCCGCAATTGTACCAATACCAAATGCAAGTTCACCTGTGATCAATCCACCAAACTGATATACCATTAATGTAACTGCGTATGCGTTGATATTCTGGAATGCAATAGAGAACCAGAACCATCTCTTATCATTCATTTCCTTCGCTGTAGAAGAAATTGCTGCTAAACATGGTGAATCATAAATGTTGAATACAAGGAAAGAAATTGCCGCAATACTTGTTGGGAAGAATGATGCAAACTGCTGATGCATTGAAATTTCATATTCTTCAACTTCACCAAGACCACTCAATACACCCATTGTAGAAACAATACCTTCCTTAGCAACGAAACCAGACAAACTAGAAGCAACTGCCTGCCATGTACCAAAACCAAGTGGCTTGAAAATCCATGCAATTGCATTACCAATAGAAGCGAGGAAGCAATATTCAGTATCAACAAGTCCAAATGTACCATCCTGGATACCAAAGGAACCAAGGAACCACATTACTGCACAACATAGGAATAAGATTGTACCAGCCTTTTTCAAGAATGCCCATACTCTTTCCCAAACGTGAAGCAATACACCCTTAACAGAAGGAATATGATATGCTGGAAGTTCCATAACAAATGGGGAAGGATCACCAGCGAACATCTTTGTCTTCTTTAAGATAACACACATTACAATAACAAGTGCAATAGAAGCTAGATAAATCACTGGAGCAAACCACCATGTACCTTCTCCAAGCAGGTAACCCGCAATCATTGCGATGACTGGAAGTTTTGCCCCGCAAGGAATTGTTGTTGTTGTAATCATTGTCATACGACGGTCTTTTTCATTTTCAATTGTACGTGTAGCCATGATACCTGGAACACCACAACCCTGTGAAATCATAAATGGAATAAAGGATTTACCAGAAAGACCAAACTTTCTAAAGATTCTATCCATGATAAATGCAACACGTGCCATGTATCCACAATCTTCCAGAACAGAAAGGAAGAAGAATACAATTGCCATCTGAGGAGCAAAGCCAACAGGCGCTGCAATACCACCGATAATACCATCTACAACAAGAGATACGACCCAATCAGCTGCACCAGCACTTTCTAGTAGCCCCTGTACTGCAGGCTGGATCCATTCACCAAACAAGACGTCATTTGTCCAGTCAGTAACAACTGTACCAAGTGTAGCGACTGCTACCCAGTAGATAAAGAACATGACTGCCGCAAAGATTGGAAGTGCAAGCCATCTGTTTGTTACGATCTTATCGATCTTATCAGAGATAGATAACTTTCCAGCATTCTTCTTTACATAGACATTTTTTAATAATGCTGCGATATATTCATAACGTTCATTTGTAATGATTGCTTCAGAATCATCATCTTCTTTATCTTCAACTTTGCTGATGACAGATGCAATAGAATTCTGAACATCCTCTGTCAGCTTTATATCTTCAAGAACCTTCTCATCCTTTTCAAAAAGCTTGACTGCGTACCATCTCTTCTGTGCATCAGTTAAATCTGCATAAGATTCAATAGAAGTTAATGCACCTTCAACATCCTTTGTATATGTCATTGGTGAAGGAAGAGATTTTGTTTTAGCAGCTAAGATTGCTTCTTCAGCAGCCTTCTTGATTCCCTGTCCCTTTAAAGCAGAGATTTCAACGATCTTGCATCCAAGACGCTTGCTTAATTCAGCAATATTGATATCATCTCCAGCTTTTTTTACAAGATCCATCATATTCATGGCAATAACCATTGGAATTCCTGTTTCTGCTAACTGTGTTGTCAGATACAGGTTTCTTTCAAGGTTAGTACCATCAATGATATTTAAGATAACATCTGGCTTATCACCAACAAGATAATTTCTAGATACAACTTCTTCCAATGTGTATGGAGAAAGTGAGTAAATACCTGGCAAGTCTTGAATTATGACATCTGCATGTCCCTTCAGCTTACCTTCCTTCTTTTCAACTGTTACGCCTGGCCAGTTACCAACATACTGGTTGGAACCAGTTAATGCATTAAACAATGTCGTTTTACCGCAGTTTGGATTTCCTGCCAAAGCAATTCTAATTTCTGACATGTCGTTCCCCTGGTATATTGTTGAAGACTCATAAAACAAGTCATTCACAATATACTCACTCTTTCTATCAATCCTGTTTAACCGTGAT
>QQXM01000175.1 GCA_014610835.1 Erysipelotrichaceae bacterium 7770_A6 | reverse complement strand
TAAATTCGATTATTACAGCTGACAGAGGCTATGAAAAATACAATCTGATGGCGTGCTGCATAGAAAACAATCAGAAGTTTCTGATCCGCACAAAAGACATCAATGTATACAGCTCCATTCTTTCGAACTTGAATTTACCAGATGAAGAATTCGATTTAAATGTCACTAAAATATTGACTCGTACACAAACAAATGAAACTAAAGCCAACAAGCAAAAATATACATTCATTTCTAACAAGTCTGAGTTTAATTATTTTGGTACAAAAGAGTTTTATAAAATGAATTTAAGAGTTGTTCGCTTTAAAATTACAGATGA
>QQXM01000174.1 GCA_014610835.1 Erysipelotrichaceae bacterium 7770_A6 | reverse complement strand
GAGTTTAATTATTTTGGTACAAAAGAGTTTTATAAAATGAATTTAAGAGTTGTTCGCTTTAAAATTACAGATGACACCTATGAATGCCTGGTGACAAATCTGACGAGAGATGAATTTGATCTGACTGAACTGAAGAAGATGTATCACATGAGATGGGATATAGAAACAGCGTTTAAAGTGCTGAAATACATTATCGGAATGATTTCGTTTCATTC
>QQXM01000173.1 GCA_014610835.1 Erysipelotrichaceae bacterium 7770_A6 | reverse complement strand
GTTGACTTTGGTGTAGACAACACAATGGCTGTTGTTTCAGATACGGGTAAAAGTATTCTTTTTAAAGGCAGATTCATCAAATCAGTCAATCAGTATTTCATGAAGAAAAAAGCTGAACGCATCAGTTTAATGAGCAAAGGGAAAGAAACAACAGAACGTGTGTGGTCAAAGTATCTTGACAGACTTTCTGCATACAGAACCAGCTACAT
>QQXM01000172.1 GCA_014610835.1 Erysipelotrichaceae bacterium 7770_A6 | reverse complement strand
TTGATGAATCTGCCTTTAAAAAGAATACTTTTACCCGTATCTGAAACAACAGCCATTGTGTTGTCTACACCAAAGTCAACTGCAGCTGCATGTTTACCGCTTTGTACAGAAGCAGCTTTTACCTGATAGACAAGTAAAAGTTCGTATCCGCCAGAAACAGGTTTTACCTTTACTTCCATCAGCCTGCCATGTCTTCTGCGTGCAGGAATGCGAATCTTTGTACGGGGAAGCTTCAGTTTCCCATCATAGATAACAGCATCCTGATTGGTAAAAAGATAAGA
>QQXM01000002.1 GCA_014610835.1 Erysipelotrichaceae bacterium 7770_A6 | reverse complement strand
CCGTATTGCTGACATGAAGAAAGATGATCTTTTCATTTATTCTATTTCTTGAATTCACCATTTTGCTAATATAGCCTTAATATTATTATATACTCATTTTTGAGCAACTGGAGTTGCATTTTTGATTATCCATTTATAGCATTTATGCTGATATAAGGACCTTCATATTTCGAGCAATTAGGGTACACCCTGTTTGCGCATCAAGAAGCGAAAAAATCCGTCAGCTTTCTTCCAGGATTAGAAAGTTAACGGATTATATTTTTAAACAGTGCGATAACCTTGAATTTGTCAGCCTAATTGCTTTTTGATTTCAGCTTTCACTTTATCCAAATCACTGCAAGTCAAGATTGGAATCAGCCGGTTGATTTCGTCAATGCTCCCAGCAATACTTGCTATCCCTGATACCTTATTCTTTCTACCAGCGTTTCCTTTTTCAGATTACTGCTTAAAACACAGGAAAGCACAATTTGTAGAATACCAACCAGAAGAATCATAACAAGAATTGGGATAAGAGGAACGTGATAAACGTTCATTCCAAAAATCCCATTATGCTTTGCATAGGAAAACAGTGCATAGCCAAGGGGCAGACCGGCAGCAAGTGCGACGCAGATGGTGCCAACCGTAAAAATCAAGCCCTGTATTTGTAAGCACAGATTCAACTGCTTATTGGTCATGCCTACCGCTTGCAGCACACCGTATTCCTGCTTCTTCGTGATGATATTGATGATCATGGTGTTTGCCAGATTCATAAACCCAATAAGACCGACAATTGCCATGAACAGATAGCAGCTAAGCTTCATCATACGGCTTGCGTATTCTGCAGATTGTAACTGTGCATGATAGGTATCCATTTTTATATGCGAAGTATTAGAAATCAAAGTATTCAGACTCTGTTCCACAGATGCAGCATCTTTTTTATCACAGTCCACCCACAGATAGCCATAGGCTGTTCCCCTCGGATTCATGGAACGGTATACACCTTCCGGAATGACAAGATAAGTGTCCGCGCTTACAAAGGATCCTGCAATCTTTCCCTGATAGGTATAGGTTTCACTTCCATTCTCAAAGTCAAATGCAATAGATTCACCCGGAGCATATCCATCTTGTTCCATCCACGTCGACCAGCCAAAGAAAATTTCACCATTCTTTACCGCCTGATCATAGTCCATAGAGCCAATATCCCCGTCTT
Source organism: Erysipelotrichaceae bacterium 7770_A6 (assembly GCA_014610835.1). Classification (GTDB taxonomy): domain Bacteria; phylum Bacillota_I; class Bacilli_A; order Erysipelotrichales; family Erysipelotrichaceae; genus Bulleidia. The sequence continues at coordinate 6,334 of QQXM01000002.1, read as the reverse complement.
GGCGCATAAAATCAAAATCATTTTTACTCACAATATCAGCTGGATATCTTGTTCCGTTCAGATTTACATAGACAATCTCTCTCGTCATGACATCTGTCACTCCTGGAATGCTTTTGATTTCTTCAATCATTGAATCATTCAGTGGGTTGTTCTGTAGGATTGTGTCCAGATTATTCTCCGGATAGGCTTCATCATAATTCTGGGAATAATCCAGCTGCAACTCAAATTGTCCATGGTTGATTGCAATCCGCGCCTCGTGCTCCGTGTCAATATTCCCAACATAATTAGAGATAGTTACAAACAATACACAGGAAAGCCCCATGGTAAGAATCGTAGCAATGGTTCTTTTCGGATTGCCTGTCACATTTGCCATTGCCATGGAGAAAATGGTAACATCTTTTCTGCCTTTTCGTCTGCCCTGTTTTTGCGTTCTGGAGCCGTCAAGATACCGTGTCGCTTCGATGGGCGAAATCCGGGAAACAATTTTCATGGGTTTGCGCAGAGCCAAAACGACCGTAAGAAACGATACAAAAATGCAGATGAGCATAATTGTCAGTGAAAACAGAGGCACCTGATTGTTCTCGATTCCAGACGATACTAGATTTCCCTGCTCCACCAGCCAGTTGAAGCTGACTTTTGCAATCAGGAAACCAAACAGCAGCCCCAGCGGTATCGAAGGAACCGCCAGAAGAATGCCTTCACGGAAGATCAACTGCTTCATCTGCTTTCTGGTTGCACCCAGCGCCTTGATTTTTCCGTACTCCTGAACCTTCTGGGCGATCCCAACCTGGAAGATATTATAAATGACCACAACGGAAAACAGCACGATTCCGAGGATCAGGGTTCCACAAAGCACGATCATTTCATAGCTCGGCTGCAATACCCACTGCAGGTAGAGGTCATTGATGATCACGTTTTTCTGGTCAATGCCGCAGAAATCCGCGATTTCTTTTATAACAGGCGCAACATTATTCATAGATACATTTGCAGAATTGCTCAGGGTAAAATAGATATTATATTGCCTGTCACCCTCCGCAACACGCTCATTATAAAAATCCTGTGAACCGAATACAACATAGGAAGCCTCGATGGTATATTCATCCCGGTCATTTAAAATCCCGCTGACAGTAAATTCCACCGGTGCGTATTGCGACTGCATGCCGGAACGGTACTCCAATGTTACGGTGTCTCCGACCTTTACATCATGGTATCCCTCTGCATCAAAGAAAGCGCGTCCTGCGGCAATTTCCTGTGCCCTTTTTGGATAAGTACCTTCCTTCAACACATATTCCTGATTATAGGGAAGCATTTTCCTGACCGTTTCATCCGCACTGACAAAGCCGCCATTTTCATTTCCTTTCAGAATGCCCTCCGTACACATGATGCCGATATCAGATATCTCAGCTCTGCGTTCCACTTCTTTTAATTGCGTACCATCTGCAGCGATAAACGCGCCGTAGTTGCTTCCGTATGCGCTTGCCGCCTGACTTTTCTGTAAACGAATTACCCCATTTCCCACAGTACTGATGATAACAAGCAGCATCGTGGTCAGACAGATTGCCATCATGATCAGTATACTTCTTGTCCTGTTCCTTTTGTCATTGCTAAATGCAATCCTGCTTATTGTCTTCATCTGAAATCCACCACCTGTCCGTCCTCAATCACCAGAATACGGTCAGCGACCTGTGCAATTTCGTCATCATGGGTAATCATTACAATTGTCTGTCCATATTTTTTTGCTGTCATCTTAAGCAAAGCGATTACCTCATCACTGGTCTTAGAATCAAGATTACCTGTCGGCTCATCTGCAAATATAATTTCCGGACGATTCACCAGTGCTCTTGCAATTGCTACTCTCTGCTGCTGTCCTCCGGATAACTGATTTGGCAGATTATGAATCCGGTTTTCAATCCCCAGAGTTGCAATAATATCATTTACATACGCTTCATCCACTTTTCTTCCATCCAGCCCCAGTGGCAGTACAATATTTTCCCAGACATTAACAGATGAAACCAGATTGAATGCCTGAAATACAAATCCGATTTTTCTTCTGCGGAAAACAGCAAGGGCATCTTCCTTCATCCTGTATAAATTTTTCCCTGCTAAAATAACACTGCCTTTTGTCGGGGTATCAAGCCCTCCAAGCATATGAAGTAATGTACTTTTACCGGAACCTGACTTTCCGACAATTGCGACAAATTCTCCCCGCTCAATCTGAATGTCCACCTGATTGACCGCTTTGACCTGATTCTCACCTGCACCATAAAACTTACAAAGCTGCTTGGTTTCTAATATCACACTCATGTGTTGCCTCCTTTTCATCTTACATCCAAATTGTATCAGGGCACTCTTTCATTTCACTTTCAAAAAACGAGCAGAAGTCTTACAGAATTGTAAGATTTCTGCTCACTTATAATTTAACCAGCATATGGTAATTGAATCACAAACGTGCTTCCTTTTTTCTTTTTGCCGGAGGTTACCGTAATCGTACCTGCGTGTTTTTCGATAATTTCTCTCGATAGAAAAAGTCCGATTCCTGTACCACTCTTTTCCATGACCTCCTTGGAACTTCCTCTGTAAAATCGTTGAAAAATTTTGTGATACTCATTCTGTGGAATACCAATTCCCTGATCCTCAATTTCCATTCTTACAAGATCGTTTCTTTTTTGTAACCGGATAAATATATTTGAACCACACGGACTGTACTTGACCGCATTATCCAGAACATTGATCACTGCTTCACCAAGCCACCTTTTATCCTGCATAATCGTACATGTTTCCAGCTCTTTTTCATAGTCAAAAACGAATTCAATTTCTTTCTCATCCGCTTTAGGATAAATGCGGTTCACAGCAGATATGACAGTATCTATAAGCGGAAGTTTTTTCTTATTAATCTGAATCAGTCCAGATTCCATCTTGGATATTTCAAGAAGCGACTGCAATAATGTCTCCAGTCCATCCAGAGCACTCCGACAACGGATACGAAACTCCTCCTGTTCTGTGGCACTTAAGTCATTCTGCATCAGCACACTAAAACATGTATCCAAAGCTGCAACCGGTGTCTTTAACTGGTGAGAAATATCAGAAACCATTTCTTTCGTGTTCTCCTTTTCTGCCCTTGCTTCTTCCTTTATCAACTGAATATGATGTCCGATTGCTTCAAGCTGGTCATTCAATTTTTCCAGTTCTGCATGATTTTCCGTTTTCAGTAAATCATCAAATTTATTTTCACGGAATCTGATCAGAATTTCTTCCAACTGGTCTAAAATTTTCTGATGATACGCATCTTCTTTTTTCTTCCAATAAAGTAAAAAATTCAAAAGAAGCACGCATATCACAGTGCTTACAGCACCGGTCACCATAACCTGATGCCGGAATTGCGAATAAAATGTATTCCCTTTATTCCCCCAGTATCCATATTGCTCCAATAATTGCCTTCCCTGTTCGTTAGTTTCAATATCCTTATCCTTAAGCAATTTAGAAACAGCATCCAGCCCGGAAAATTCTTCCTTTGCAGCAATCTCTGTCATAAGATTCATTTTATATTTATAATCTTCATAAAACACATACGTGGTAAAGCAATTTAATATTGCAAACAATAATATGACAGGTAATACCAAGGAGAGCACTACAGTAATCTTCTTGCGATATCTCTTTGTCACTGCCTTACCTCCTGATTCCATATATACCCAAGGCCTCTGATATTCTTTATATAGACCGGTGCAGCCGGATTGTCTTCGATTTTCTCACGGAGTCTTCTGATATTGACAGCGATTGTATTTTCATCCACAAAATCCCCTTCCAGATCAAACACATTTTCTAATATTTGTGTTTTTGAAAGAATCTGTTTCGGATTCTGAAGAAAAAAAGTCAGCATTTTCAACTCCGTTTTTGTCAGACTGATTTCACGACTCTTTATCAGGACTTTCATTTCTCCTGCGATAAATACGATATCTCCCGAAATCATCTTTCCGGCTTCCGTTTTCTCCTGTCTGCGGCGGAAATGTGCTTCTATTTTCAAAAGAAGTACCGAAAGACTAAACGGCTTTGTAATATAATCATCTGCACCTGCTTCATATCCCATGACCTGATCCATCTCCTGATCTAGTGCTGTAAGACAAATAATGTATGTATTATAATTGCATCTCATCCACCTTACAGATTCCAGTCCATTCCCATCCGGAAGATTCACATCACAAATGGTAACATCCACATTATTATCACTTGCAATTCTTTTCGCTTTTTTCACTGATTCTGCTGAAAAAACCTCATATCCGGATTTTTTCAGTGAAAATGTAATTCCACGATTTAAATTTTCATCATCTTCAACCACGAGTATACCTGGCATAGCATATGCACCTCTCTTTATTAACTATATATCAGCTGGGAGATGAACTTCCATATTTTATCCCTCAACTTCCGATTTATCTATTTCTTATATATTTTTCTGAATTTTGAAATATGAAGCAACCACCCCAAGAATAAGCACTATTTCTGCAAAAGTCATGAACACAAAGACGGATGAATCTGGTATACAAAACAATGCAAAAACACATGCCAGTTCCAATATACAAGCTGCAGCAATCCACAAATTAGAGATTGCAAGATTAAATCTTTGTACATTATCTACAATTGGTCGTTTTGTAAAATTGAAGAAGTATACTGCTTTTGTTTCTTTGCGAGCATTCACACTAATCATCAGAAAGATAAAGGTTGGAATGCTACAAACAATTAATTTCATCAGCATAATATTACCTATTTATTTTCTAATCATTAACCTATCCTAAACAATTCCAAATTTGCGTTAATAACTTGTACTTCATTTTTTGAAAAGTTATTTTCATTATAAAGTACATTTTCTAGTTGCTCTCTATTTAAAGAACTCCAACCTCTCAGTGCAACAGAAGTATAATTTTCCCATTTTGCATATTTTTTTATAGCTTCTAATACCTTTTTTTTCATTTCTGCATCTTTGCATTTTACAAACAAATCAATTAAATCATTTTCATATTTCATCAGAATTTACCTCATTTCTTTTAGAAAATGCTAAACAACTTGTGTTTTTAACAAATTATAACATTCTTTATTTATTGATATTATTCTGTTTTTCGAATAATTTAAAGCTACCACAGAATTGGTGAGAATTTGCTACATGTTTTGCTGCAACTTGCAGCAAATTTTCTTCAGCAAGGTACAAAAAAAGCCCCAGAATATGGGACTTTTCCTGATTTCCAAACTGAATAAATTAACGCTTGGAGAACTGTGGTGCTCTTCTTGCACCCTTTAAGCCGTACTTCTTTCTTTCCTTCATACGAGAATCACGTGTGAGGAATCCAGCCTTCTTAAGAACTGGTCTGTAATCAGCACTAGCTTCAAGTAAAGCACGAGCGATACCGTGTCTCATTGCACCGGCCTGGCCTGTATAACCACCGCCGTATACGTTGATCTTGATATCAAACTGATCTTTTGTCTCTGTAAGTACTAATGGAGCATTAACTTCCATACGAAGAGTAGCCTGTGGAAGGTATTCTTCTAATGTACGTCCATTGACTGTGATGTTACCTGTTCCCGGAGTCATAAAAACACGGGCAACAGACTTCTTTCTACGTCCTGTTCCGGCGTAGCTAACTGTCTTCTTCTTTGTTGGCATTGTCTTTTATTCCTCCTTACTTAACCTTGAGCTCAACTGGCTTCTGAGCTGCATGTGGGTGATCAGGTCCTTCATAAACAAATACATGCTTACGCTGAACATCACCGAGCTTAGTATGAGGGAGCATACCCTTGATTGCCTTTTCTACCCATTCAACTGTGTACTGTTCACGCATAACCTTTGTGGATCTAACACGTAAACCATTTGGCCACTGTGAATGTGAATAGTAGAATTTCTTGAAATCCTGGTCGCCAGAAATCTTAACCTTGTCAGCATTGATTACGATAACATAGTCACCGCAGTCAACGTTAGGTGTGTAAGTTGGCTTGTGCTTACCTCTTAATACTGTAGCTACTTTTGTTGAAAGACGTCCGAGTGTAGCATCTGTAGCATCAACTACATACCATGTACGGACAACTTCGCTTGGCTTTAACATCGTTGTTTGACGCATAATCTTTTTTTCTCCTTTACTGAAAATGTAACTTTACCGGGGCTACATTTTTGGCATGGAGTGCCATGTTTGATTCTAGTAGTCCGAGGCTATAAAGTCAATCTTTTTTTTCTGTTTTTAAATAGTTTTTTGCATGATCGTATGGAATACATTCCCGTCTTTAGAGTTTCTCACCATGGATTTTTAGAACTTTCAATATAAATAAACATTCAAATTTTGCCGTATTTATCGGT
>QQXM01000024.1 GCA_014610835.1 Erysipelotrichaceae bacterium 7770_A6 | reverse complement strand
AAAAAACAGAACAGGATCTGATACTGTTAAGTATCGGTTACCTGTTCTATTTATTTTTGTTTATCGGTGAATAGTAACTAAATTCGTAGATTCTTTTTCTGTTGTTTATTGACAATTATCTACACAAAAGATATTATTTTATAGCGTTTGTTTTCTATAACATGTAGAAAAATTTATGAATGGAGGTGGCATGAATGAAGAGAACATACCAACCAAGCAAGAAAAAGAACAAAGCCACTCATGGCTTTAGGGCCCGTATGGCAACAGTCGGCGGACGTAAGGTCCTTGCAAGAAGACGTGCTAAGGGAAGAAAGGTCTTATCTGCTTAAACCGCCGACAAGGTGGTTTTTTTTCAATTTTGAGGTTTTCATATGAAAAAAATAAACCGTGTCAAGAAATCTCAAGAATTCCAGGAATTGATTCATACTGGAAAAAAAGTTACAAATCATCAATATGCTTTATACTATCGACCTAAAAAAGAAGAAATGAATCGTATTGGAATTACACTGTCTAAAAAGATAGGAAATGCGGTAGTAAGAAACAAATTGAAAAGACAGGTTCGTATGATGTGTCAGGATCTAATTGACTTTGAAACATGCAAATACGATGCTGTCATTATTGTAAGATTTGGATATAAAGAAAACGATTATCTTACAAATAAAAATAGCTTGGAAAAACTATTTAATAAAGCTACAATGTTGTAGTTAAATGAATAAGGAGAAGGGTAATGAAATTAAGTCCCCGCATGAAAAAAATCTTGAAGTGGTCTTGCCTCATGTTATTTGTGGTTATGACAGTAGGTTGTACCGTTCCAAGAGATGCCAATAACAATATTATTTTAATCACAAACGATACTACATTCTCAAGCATTATGGCTGATGAAAACTGGTTCAGCGCAATCTTCGTATATCCATTAAGTAAGCTGATCAATATTTTAGCTCCTAAGATTACAGTTGGTGGAGCTATCATCGCAATTACAATCTTAGTTAATGGTATTGTTGCTTTAGCTACTTATAAATCAACAATTGCGACACAACAGATGCAGTTGATCCAGCCTGAACTTGAAAAGATTCAGCGTAAATATGAAGGAAGAGATGATGATACTTCTAAGATGCGTCAAGCTGCTGAAATGCAGGCACTATACAAGAAGTACAATATTTCTCCAACTGGTACATTATTAGTTACATTTATTCAGTTCCCAATCTTAATGGCTATGTATATGGCTGTTCAGAGAAGTGAAGCTGTTCAAACTGGTTCATTCTTAGGAATGAAGATGGATTCTACTCCATTAACAGGTATCCAGGGTGCATTGAAGGGTGATGCAATTGGATGGATGTATTTATTGCTATTTATCTTCATGGCTGTATGCCAGTTCTTATCAATGAAGCTTCCTCAGATGATTCAGAAGAAGAAGGCTGAAGCTGAAGCAGCAAAACATCATAGAAGACCTGATATTCCTGAAAACAAGTCAATGAAGTTCATGCAGATCTATATGATGGCAATGATCATGATGTTTGGTTTGGTGTGGCCAAGCGCTATGGCTCTATACTGGGCTATTAACTCATTGGTTAATATTATTAAGACTTTAGTTGTTCAAAAGATTATTGATAAAAACAATGCAAATAAGAAAGGAGCAAGATAATGACTTCTTATTCCGCTAAAACAATTGAAGAAATCTTAGAACAGGCTGCAGAAGAAAAGGGTTGTTCTGTTGAAGATCTCTCATACACAATCTTAGAAGAAAAAGATGGTGTATTAGGTATTGGTAAATCTATTACAGCGAATGTATTTTCAATGGAAGATGTAAAGGAATTTATCTTTGATTATCTTGGAGACTTCTTTACTGGTATTGATTTAGATATTGAAGTTGCACTGGAAGAAAAGAATGATGGATTCATCATTAACTTAAATGCTGATAACAACGCTGTATTGATTGGTAAGATGGGGAAGACATTATCTGCTTTCAATACTGTAGTAAGAGCTGCAGTGAATGCTGAATTCAAGAAGAGAATTGATGTATTAATTGATGTTAATCATTACAAAGATGAACGTTATTACAAATTAAGAGCCATGGGTAAAAGAATTGCCAAACAGGTTCAAAGATCTCATGTAAATGTAGAACTTGATCCAATGCCTAATGATGAACGTAAGGTGATTCATCAGACATTAAATGACTGGCATAACATTTCTACGGAATCTGAAGGGGAAGGAACAAATAGACATCTTGTTATCAAGTATGTTCCAGATGAAGAACCTGAAGAAATCGAAGATATGTCTGACGATACAATGGGTGAATAAGAAAATGACCACTGTTATAAAACAGTGGTTTTTTTACGGGCTTGCAAAGCTTTGACGGAAAGATAATGAAAAATATAATAATAACTTAGACAGTCATCATCAATCATGCTTAAAATTTATTTGATAAATATGTTATCATTATTCATGTTAAACTCCTTTTACTTTTTGAATCGGACATTCAAAATCATGAAAAGGGAAAGGTAATATTATCAGTTCTTCTGTGAATCGATATTATTACCTTTTTTATTATTGTTGCTTAAATTAACGGCCATTCTCATTTTTTCCACAATTGTTTATTATTTTTACTGCATTATATGAAGTCTTTTTTTATCAACAATATCGACAATATGTAAAATACATGATATTTATGCCAGAATTTAAAGTTTTATCAAATTTTTTAAAAACAGTTTTCCACAGCTAATCCCCACATCCACAATTACAGTTTTCCACAATTGTGGAAAACTGTGGAAAACTTATATTTTGTGATAAATAAGCCATTATTTAGTTGTTGATTATTGTGTAGTATTTTGAGGTTTTTTCTAATTTTCAACAATTTTCTGATTTTTCCACACTGTGGATTAGTATTCCACAATTAATCAACATTTTAATTTTGTGGAAAATTGTGGAAAAGTCATTATTTCCTTTATTTTATGCATTATTTTACATGTGCGTAAATTGTGGATAAAAAAATTATCCACAATTATTTATATCTTTTCCACAATTTTAGAATTAGAATATATAAGCTATTAAGAAATATTTTGGAGTTTTTTATATGAATTTTACAAAAGATCAATATCTTTTAGATGTTTGGAATAAAGTTCTCGATTACATGCATACGAATCAGAACGTTGATTCCGAAATTATCAATAACTTTTATAAGCCTTGTTCGCTGCATCAATTAACTACGGACAAAGCAATCCTGGTTGCACCTAATATTATCTCTAAACAGATATTACAAAGTCAGTCAGATGTCATTGTACCTTGTTTTATTGATGTACTTCATTTAGATCATACGATCATTCTTGAAGTCTATCAGGAACATGAGCTACCAGATGAAAAATCGATTCTTACACCAGTTCCTTCATACAACGACATTGATTTTCAATCTATGCCTATTCAGAAGGATCGTACATTCGATAACTTTATCGTTGGTGACTGTAATAAAGAATCACAGGCTGCTGCTTTAGCGTGTGCTTTGAATCCTGGTAAATTCTTTAACCCATTATTTATTTATGGTAACTCAGGACTTGGTAAAACACATTTATTGATGTCTATTGCCAATTATGTATTAAAGAACGATCCATCAAAGAAGGTGTACTATACTGAATCTTTGAAGTTTGTAGAAACGGTAGTCAATGCAATACGTGATAATCGTATTGAAGAATTCAAGCATTATATGTATAACGTTGATTTATTACTTGTCGATGATATTCAATTCCTGGCAGGAAAAGAAAAATCACATGAAATCTTCTTTACGATTTATAACGAGCTTGTAAATAACAAGAAACAGGTATGTATTGCTTCTGATCGTCAGCCTCGTGAAATCAAAGGTCTGGAAGATCGTCTGATATCTAGATTCTCTTCTGGTTTATCTGTAGGCATTGATTCCCCTGAATTTGAAACATCTCTTGCGATTCTACAAAGTAAAATCAAGCAGAATGGATATGGAATCGATGATGTTGATCAAGAAGGATTAGCTTATATTGCATCTAATTTTTCTGGTAATGTTAGAGATCTAGAAGGGGCTTGGAACCGTGTTTTATTCTATGCAATTGAATTTCAGCCAGATGGCGGATGCATTAAATTTGAGACTGTCATGAATGCATTGAAAAACCAGGCTGTTGTTTCTGATAAAACTGGTTTATCTCCTAAGAAAATCATTAAAGTCGTTGCAGACTATTATGGTTTGACAAGACAACAGATTACATCCAAAACACGTACAAAGAATATCAGCAATGCTAGACAGATATCAATCTATCTATGCAGAAAACTGCTTGATATTCCATATATCAAGATTGGTGATGAATTTGGTGGAAGAGATCACTCAACAATCATCTCTGCTTGTACAAAAGTAGAAAAGCAGCTTCAGAAAGATACTGCATTTAAGAATGCAATTGATGAAATAGAGAAGCAGCTATTATAGTTTCCACAATTTTATCCACTTTATATCAACACACGAAAATGCTAAAATTTTATTGTTATTAAGCTGAAATTTAGAGTTTCCCACAATTTCCACACTCTTAATAACAATAAACTTATTATTAATAAATATACATAACAGGGAGGAAGGCTTATGAACTTCAACATTAATAAAAATGAATTATCCAATGCATTATCTATCGTATCCCACGCAGTATTCTCAAATTCACCTCAGGCAAGTTTAAGAGGTATCAAAATTGAAGCAAAAAATGATTCCTTGATTCTCACTGGCAGTGATTCTGATATTTCAATTCAGAAAACAATTCAAAAGAATGAAGATAACAATTTAAACATTACAGAAGAAGGATCCATCTTAATTGATTCTAAGTATGTATTAGATATCGTTAAGAAGATCGACAGTGAAAATGTACAGGTAGAAATCATTGATGGATCTTTAACAAGATTCTCTGGTGCTTCTGCAGTATTTAAGATCAATGGCATGAACGTCTATGATTATCCAAAGATTGATTTCTCTTTACCTGAAGAACCTATTGTTATGAAGCAGAGTGAATTAGCTTCTATTATTGAAGAAACAGCATTTGCGGCCAGCTTAAAAGAAACTAGACCTGTATTAACAGGTGTTAACTTCAAGCTGAATGAAAATGAATTGGTCATTACGGCGACTGACTCATATCGTTTAGCAAAGAAAGTGCTTCATTTAGAAACATCTCATTCATTTAACATTACAATTCCTTCTAAATCATTAAATGAAGTGAAAACAACAATGTTAACAAGCAATGATACAATTTCTATTTATCAGAATAATAAGAAAGTACAATTTGTTATTGATGATATGATCTTACAATCAAGATTATTAGATGGTGGATATCCAGAAACAGATCGTTTGATTCCTTCATCATTCTCATATACTTTAAAGATGAATCGTCAGGATCTGATCAAGGCAATTGACCGTACAACATTCATCAAGAATGATAATATGACAATCAATAAACTGCAGTGTTCTGTAGATGAAGTTGTGATTACAAACAAATCACAGGAAATTGGTGAATCAAGAGAAGTATTAAATGCTGAGTGGACAGGTGATCCATTGAATATTTCTTTTTCTGGCAACTATGTAATGGATGCCGCTAAAGCTTTAAAAGATGATGAAATCATCATTGAATTCACTGGTGAAATGAAGCCATTTATTCTTAAAAATCTAGATGATGACAGTGTGATCCAGTTAGTTCTTCCAGTTAGAACTTATAACTGATTTCTTTAATTATTTTAACCTTGTAAATATATCGTAATATCTTTAGAAAAGTGGGATAAACAAAGGACTTTTAAGAGGTTTTATGATATAATTTATAAGGTTTTTTATGTGCCTGAATAAAGGAGAATTCTATGGAAAAATTAAACAAAGAATACATTAAATTAGATCAGTTCTTAAAGATGTCTAATATCATTTCTACTGGTGGCGAAGCGAAGATCTATTTAATGGAAAATAAGGTTCTCGTCAATGGCATTGAAGAAAATCGTAGAGGTAGAAAATTATATCCTGGTGACACAGTAACAGTAGAAGGAAGAAAACTTGTTGTTGGATGATCATTCAGAATGTAACTTTACGTAATTTCAGAAATTATAAATATTCTTCCATTGATTTTTATCAGGGAATGAATGTAATTACTGGAAAGAATGCGCAAGGAAAAACAAATCTACTAGAAAGTCTTGTTTATCTATCTCTTACTAGAAGTCATCGTATTTTAGATGATAAACAGTTAATTAAAAAAGGCGAATTATTTTCTGATATTAAATGTACGTTTCTTGATGGAGAAAAGAGTAATGAAATTGAATGCGTGATTCATTTAAAGGGAAAGACTCTATTGGTTCGTCATCAACCAGTTAAGAAAAGCAGTGAATTTGTTGGAATGCTGAATGTTGTTCTTTTTTCACCTGATGATCTGAATATTTTTTCTGATTTTCCAAAAGAAAGAAGAAAAGTAATGGATCAGGAAATATCAAAAATTTCTAATACGTATCTATTAGCTTTATCAAAATTTCAAACAACGTTAAAACAAAGAAACAGTCTTTTAAAACAACAAACTGTAAACCAGTTACTGTTAGATACACTGGATGAAAATATTTCTAAATATGAATTTATGATTATTCAGGAAAGAAAGAATTTTATTGATAGCATAGATTCTTATATTACAAATATTTATCACAGGTTATCTGATGATCCTGTGGATGTACATTTAAAATATAAATGTTGTTTAGACAGTGATATTTCTTATGAAAATATCTTATTGGGACATAGAAACAATCGCCAAAAGGATATTGAGAATCATGTAACTTCTTTTGGAATTCATCGTGAAGATATGTTATTTGAAATGAATCATGAGCCTTTGATTCAAATCTCTTCACAGGGACAAAAAAGAATGACAGTTCTTTCATTTAAAATGGCTCTTTTAAATTTCATAACGAAACAAACACATAAGCAGCCAGTATTATTGCTGGATGATGTATTAAGTGAACTGGATTATGGAAGACAAAAGAAATTAATAGAAATGGTAAGTAAATCTTATCAATGTATCATCACTACGACAGAAATACCTGAATTTCTCAAAAATGAGAATATGAAGATATTTAAAGTGGCTGATGGAAATATTATAAATACGACAGGAGGTAATGTATGAGTGATGAAAAAGGGATCGTTATAAAAACTGAAGATGGAAGTGAAGCAGTCATTGGCGGTACTTTAGATTCTAAAGTAACTGAGGAATATAATGACTCTGAAATTCAGGTTTTGGAAGGTCTAGAAGCAGTTCGTAAAAGACCAGGTATGTACATTGCTTCTACATCATCAAAAGGTCTGCATCATTTAGTATGGGAAATCGTTGATAATGGTATTGATGAAGCTATGGCTGGATATGCTTCTACAGTAACAGTTACGATTGACGAAAATAACGCAGTTACTGTTGAAGATGATGGTCGTGGTATGCCTACGGGTAAAAACAGTAAGACAGGTAAATCTACAATTGAAACGATTTTTACTGTATTACATGCTGGCGGTAAGTTTGGCGGCGGTGCCTACAAGTATTCTGGTGGTTTACATGGTGTAGGCGCGTCAGTCGTAAATGCGCTTTCTTCTTGGCTTGAAGTACATGTATATCATGATGGTAAAGAATACTATCTAAGATTTGAAAATGGCGGTCATCCTGTTGGTGAATTAAAAGAGATTGGAACATGTGATGAAAGTAAACATGGTTCTGTTGTTAAATTCCTTGCTGATCCAACGATTTTCACTGAAACAACTGTATATGACCATGAAATTATTCGTGACCGTTTAAGACAGCTTGCTTTCTTAAATAAAGGTATCCGTCTTGTATTCAATGATGAAAGACAGGAAGATGATAAAAAGAAGCATTATGATTTCTATTTTGAAGGTGGATTAAAGCAGTATATTGAATATTTAAATAAATCTAAAACAGTTGTACATCAAGATGTCATCTATGCTGAAGGATATGAAAAAGACATTCAGGTAGAAGTAGCTTGTCAGTATAACGATGGCTATAATCCTGCAATCTATACTTTCTGTAATAATATCAATACTGTTGAAGGTGGAACACACTTAGAAGGCTTTAATAATGCTTTAAGCAGAACAATTAACAAGTATGCTAGAGATGCAAAGATTCTAAAGGATAAAGATGATAATCTATCTGCAGATGACTGTAGAGAAGGGATTACTGCAGTTATTTCTATCAAGCATCCAGATCCTCAATATGAAGGACAGACGAAAACAAAGCTTGGTAATACAGTTGTAAGAAAAATCGTTTCAGATATTTTTGGAGCACAGCTGGAAAGATTCTTATTAGAAAATCCTGATCAAGGTAAAGCAATCGTTGAAAAGGCTATGGTAGCTTCACAAGCACGTGTTGCTGCAAAAAAAGCAAGAGAAGCAACAAGAAGAAAGTCTGCATTGGAAGTTTCTTCTCTTCCTGGAAAACTTTCAGATTGTTCTTCTAAAGATGCTAGTATCTGTGAAATCTATATTGTCGAAGGTGACTCTGCCGGCGGTTCAGCTAAGCAAGGCAGAGACTCTCATTTCCAGGCAATTCTACCTTTAAGAGGTAAGATTTTGAATGTAGAAAAAGCTAGACAGGCACGTGTATTTGATAATAATGAAATTCGTTCTATGATTACAGCTTTTGGATGTGGTTTCTTAGAAGAAACAGATCCTTCTAAATTGAGATATAACAAAATTGTTATCATGACCGATGCCGATGTCGATGGTGCTCATATTCGTATTCTATTATTAACATTCTTCTATCGTTATATGCGTTCTATTATTGAACAGGGACATGTATATATTGCACAGCCTCCTCTCTATAAGGCACAGAAGGGGAATACAGTACGTTATGCATATACGGAACAACAGATGGAGCGTATTAGAGAAGAATTAGGAGATCGTATCTCTACGCAGCGTTATAAAGGTCTTGGTGAAATGAATGCGGAACAGCTATGGGAAACAACAATGGATCCTAAGAACCGTACATTAATTCGTGTAAATATTGATGATGCTGAAAAGGCAGATGAATATTTCAGTATTTTTATGGGTGATGAAGTAGAGCCTAGAAAAAACTACATTATTGAAAATGCGAAATTCGCAGAATTGGATATTTAAGGAGGTCAATGAATGGCTAGAGATGATTTTATGGAATTTGATGAGTCAAAATTTGACCCAGGAAAAATTACAGAAGAAAGTTTAACGAAAGAAATGAAGAGAGACTTTATTGACTATTCTATGTCAGTTATTGTTTCTCGTGCATTGCCTGATGTTAGAGATGGTTTAAAGCCAGTTCAAAGAAGAATTTTATTCGCAATGAATGAAATGAATAACACACCAGATAAGCCATACCGTAAATGTGCGCGTATTGTTGGTGAGACAATGGGTAAATATCACCCTCATGGTGACTCTTCTATCTATGGTGCATTGGTATATATGGCGCAATCATGGAATATGAGAGAAATGCTGATTGATGGACATGGTAACTTTGGTTCTATGGATGGTGATGGTGCTGCTGCTATGCGTTATACAGAAGCTCGTTTATCTAAGATTTCTATGGAAATGCTGAGAGATCTGGAAAAAGAAACGGTTAAGATGACACCTAACTATGAAGGCGAAGATCTTGAACCTGATGTATTGCCTGCAAGAATGCCTAATTTACTTGTTAACGGTTCTATGGGTATTGCGGTTGGTATGGCTACAAATGTTGCTCCTCATAACTTAGGAGAAACAATTGATGCCATCATTGCACAGATGCATAATCCTGAAATTACAACGACAGAACTGATGGAATATATCAAAGGACCTGACTTTCCAACGGGTGGATATATCGTAGGAAAATCTGCTATTCGTAAAGCATTTGAAACGGGAAAAGGTTCTATCATTATGCGTGGAAAAACTGAAATTGATAGAATGCCTAATGGTAAAGGAAGAATTATTATTACGGAAATTCCTTATGCTGTAAATAAAGCAAGCATGGTTGAAAAAATAGCTGCACTTGCACGTGAAAAACAAATTGAAGGTATCACTGATCTTAGAGATGAATCTAACATGAATGGTGTTAGAGTTGTTATGGAATTGAGAAAAGATGTACAGCCTGAAGTGATTTTAAATCAGTTGTATAAATTATCTCCTCTACAGTCTAATTTCAGTGTGAATAACGTTGTATTGTTTGATAAGGTTCCTAGAACTGCTTCAATGAAAGAGATGATACAGGGATATATTGATCATCAGGATGAAGTTATTGTTAATCGTACAAAATATGATTTGAAAAAAGCTGAAGCAAGAGCACATATTTTAGAAGGTTTAAGAATTGCGGTTGATCATTTAGATGAAATTATTCATATTATCCGTTCTTCTAGAGATGATGCAGAAGCAACAAGTAAAATGCAGGAACAATTCAGCTTATCTGATATTCAATGCAAAGCAATTCTAGATATGCAGTTTAGAAGATTGACAGGTCTGGCACGTGAAAAAATTGAAAGTGAATACCAGGATTTATTAGTGAAGATTGCTGACTTTAAGGATATTCTCGCAAATCATTGGCGCGTTGAAAAAATCATTGAAGATGAATTAACTGAAGTGAAGATTAAATATGCTGATGAAAGAAGAACAACCATTATTGAAGGTTCTGCAGAAATGGAAGATGAAGATCTGATTCCTGTGGATGATATCGTTATTACAATGTCTTCAAATGGCTATATCAAGAGAATGACATCTGATACTTATAAAGTACAGAATAGAGGCGGTAAAGGTATCAAGGGAATGGATTTGAATAAGGATGACAATATCGAATTATTCATTCATATGTCTACGCATGATAATTTACTGATTTTCACAAATTCAGGTAGAGTATTCAGAATCAAAGGATATAACATTCCTCAATTCTCTAGAACTTCTAAGGGATTGCCAATCATTAATTTATTATCTATTTCTAGAGATGAAAAAGTTTGTGCTTTGGTTCCTTACAGCGACTCCGAAGAAAAGAAATATCTATTCTTTGCAACAAAGAAGGGTCTTGTAAAGAGAACATCTGTAGAAGAATTTGAAAACATCAATAAAAACGGTAAGATTGCAATCAAGTTTAATGATGATGATGCATTAGCATTTGTTAAGGCTACAAGTGGTCATGCGGAAATTATCATTGCAGGAAGTAATGGCAAAGCTGTTAGATTCAATGAAGAAACAGTACGTCCTTTAAGTAGAGCAGCAAAGGGTGTAAAAGGATTCAATGTTGATGGTGGTGAAGTCATTGGCTTAGCTACAAATGAAGAAGGAAAATATATTCTTACAATCACAAAGAATGGATTTGGCAAGAAATCTGATTTAAGTGATTATCGTATTACAAGTCGTGGTGCAAAGGGTGTAAGAACTGCAAATCTGACAGATAAAACTGGTGAGCTAGTTGCAATGAGAAGTATCAATGGTGATGAAGACTGTATGATTATGACTGATGCAGGTATTATCATTCGTATTTCTTTGAAACAAGTATCTGTTGTAGGTAGAAATACAATTGGTGTTAAGTTTATTAATATCAAAGATGGAGAAGGCGTTTCTAACGTGGCTATCTTAGATCCAGAAGATGATTCTGAAGAAGATCAGGTAGAAGAATCATCGGAAACAAAAGAATAAATAAAAAAGAATGTTTATGATAAATTAAAATTCATAGACATTCTTTTTATTTTAGTTAATAGATGATTGCATATGTAACATGCATGCATAACATCTATTTTTTAGATGTTTTCTTTTTCTTTTCTTTCTTTTTAGATTTTTCAATATCTTTTCTCACTAGTGAAAGAAGATATTCTTTTACTGAATCTTGTGATTCAATCCATTCAATTAAATCTGCTTCATTTTCATTATGTAATCTCATTGAAAAAGAACGATAATTATTTCTATTATATGTATTGTTATATTCTAATCTTTTCTCATAATTACTTTTACTTTTCATTTTTAAAATACCTCAATTTTTTCATAATATCATCCCATTCATGACTTGACAATTGCTATCTTGAATGATTAAATGTTTTTAATTCGTAGAGAAGGAATAGTAATGAAAAACTGTAAATTGTAGAGAATCAGTGGCTGGTGAAAACTGATGCAGTTTGATTGAATCCGCCTTTGAGAGAAACCAATACTTTCCGGCTCCGACCGTTATACGGAAATGAAGAGGCTTATAAATTGTTTCACGTGAAACAATCTATAAACAAAAAGGGTGGCACCGCGATTACAAACATCGTCCCTTTGTGGATGATGTTTTTTATTTTGTAAAGGAGAATAAACATGATTGACATTAAATTAATTCGTGAAAATCCAGAACTTGTAAAAGAAAATATTAAAAAGAAGTTCCAGGATGAAAAGCTTCCAATGGTTGATGAAGTAGCTGAATTCGACAAGGAAGTCAGAGCTGTAAAAGCAAAAGGTGATGCTTTACGTGCTGGTCGTAACAAGATGTCTAAAGAAATTGGCTTATTGATGCGTGATGGAAAAAAAGAAGAAGCAGAACAGGTAAAAGCCAAAGTAAAAGAAATGGGCGATGAAATGGAAACTCTCGAAAAGAGAGAAGCTGAATTGAATGAAGAAATCAAAAAAAGAATGTATGTGATTCCAAATATCATTGATCCATCTGTTCCAATTGGTAAAGACGATAGTGAGAACCAGGAAATTGAAAAGTTTGGTGAACCATTTGTTCCTGATTTTGAAGTTCCATATCATACAGATATCCTTGAAAAGGTAGATGGCCTTGATATTGATTCAGCTGGCAAGACATCTGGTAATGGTTTCTATTATTTAAAGGGAAATGTTGCTAGATTACATTCATCCATTCTAGCTTATGCACGTGACTTCATGATTAATCGTGGATTTACATATTTTGTACCACCATTCATGATTCATGGCGATGTTGTCAGTGGTGTTATGAGTTTTGCGGAAATGCAGAACATGATGTATAAAATTGAAGGTGAAGATCTTTATTTGATTGGTACATCTGAACACTCTATGGTTGGTAGATTTATTGGACAAATCTTAAAGAAGGAAGATCTTCCTTATACATTAACATCTTATTCCCCATGTTTTAGAAAAGAAGTAGGTGCACATGGTATTGAAGAAAGAGGTCTTTATAGAGTTCATCAGTTTGAAAAACAGGAAATGGTTGTAGTATGTGAACCAGAAGATTCTAAATACTGGTATGATCAGTTATGGAAGAACTCTGTTGATTTCTTCAGATCATTAGATATTCCAGTTAGAACATTGGAATGCTGTTCTGGTGATCTTGCTGATCTTAAGGTAAAGAGCTGTGACGTTGAAGCTTGGTCTCCTCGTCAGAAAAAATACTTTGAAGTAGGTTCTTGTTCTAATTTAGGTGATGCACAGGCTAGAAGACTTGGAATTCGAGTAAAGGGTGAAAAGGGTAACTATTTTGCTCATACATTGAATAATACAGTTGTTGCTCCACCAAGAATGTTAATTGCGTTTGTAGAAAACAACTTGAATGCAGACGGTTCTATTAGAATTCCTGAACCATTACGTCCATACATGGGTGGAATGGAAGTGATTCCAGTAGCAGAAAAGAAAAAGAATTTCTAATCTGAATGAGTATCGTAAGATACTCATTTTTGTTTCACGTGAAACAATTTAAATAAAGATTGAGTTTCAAAGCTGAATCATATATAATACTAACGGCACAGCAGTCATGTTTCTAACCTGGTCAGGACCGGAAGGTAGCAGCCATACGAGCCTCTGATCGCGTGTGCCATTTTTTATTATTATGAATACTGAAAATGAATATATGAGAGAAGCTTTGAAAGAAGCTTATAAAGCAAAAAAAATTGATGAAGTTCCTATTGGTGCTGTTGTAGTAAGAGATGGTGAAATTATTGCACGCGCACATAACATGAAAGAACACGATCAATTAGCTTCATCTCACGCAGAACATATTGCTTTAACAAAAGCACAAAAAATATTAGGTACATGGAATTTGCAGGATTGTGATTTATACGTCACTTTAGAACCATGTATGATGTGCACTGGGCTAATTCAATTAAGTAGAATACGTCGCTTGTATTATGGAACTTCAGATCCAAAAGGTGGATGTCTTGAAACTGTGATTCATGTAAAGCAAATTCCACATTTAAATACATATCCAAAAGAAATATATGCAGATATTATGAAAGAAAAATGCTCAGAAATATTAACTACATTCTTCAAAGAAAAAAGAAATAGAAATAAGCATAAAAACCATACATAAACCTGATTTAGAAGTCAGGTTTTTTGTTATAATTATTTCTGCAGGAGACATACATGGCAAAAATAGCACTATATCAAAAATATCGTTCCTCAACATTTGAAGAAGTTGTAGGACAGGAATATATTGTTAAATCAATAAAAAATGCTGTAAAAGAAAACAAAGTGGGACATGCTTACTTATTTTGCGGTCCAAGAGGTACTGGAAAAACAACAATGGCACGTTTGCTGGCAAAAGCGGTGAATTGTGAAAATCCAGAAAATGCTCCATGTGAAAAGTGTGAAAACTGTGTTGCTGCAAATTCAGGGACACATCCAGATATTATTGAAATTAATGCTGCAAATGAAACACATGTAGAAGATATTAGAGACCTGATTGAAAGAAGCAGACTTGCTCCAATGCAAGGAAAACATAAGGTTTATATTATTGACGAGGTGCACCAGTTATCAAGTGCTGCTTCCTCTGCATTATTAAAAACTTTAGAAGAACCACCAGAAAATGTAATTTTTATTCTTGCGACAACAGATCCTCAGAAATTATTACCTACAATTATTTCTAGATGCCAAAGATATGATTTTACAAAGGTTAGAACTGATCAAATTCGTGATCACTTATTAAATATCGCAAAAAAAGAAAATATTATCATGGAAGAAAATGCTGCGATGATGATTGCTGTATTGAGCGATGGCGGTATGAGAGATGCATTAAGCATTATGGACCAATGTGCATCTTATACAAGAGATGAAATTACAGTTGATGCAATTGATCGAATCTATGGTTTAGCAACGACAAGTGAAAAAATTGGATTGATTGAAGATATTCAAAATAAAGATTTAGCTTCTATTCTGACAAGAATTCAAAATTATGAAGAAAAAGGTATTGATTTTGTTAGATATACAGATGGAATGATAGATATTCTAAAAGATTCTGCAGTATATTCTGTCTGCAAGAAAGAAGAACTGTTAAAAGTATTAAATCAAGAAGAAGCAAATGCATTATCTTCAAAGATTTCTTCGTCTATGTGCATGCAGATCTGTGAAAAGCTTCTAGATACAAAATCTAGATATAAACAATCTACATCTGCCGCAAGAGTATTTGAGGTAATGTGCCTCTCATTAGCAACAGAGGAAGTAACAAATACAATTGTGAATGCAATTCCAACTGAAGTTCATAATATTTCTGCACCAGTAAATACAGAAAATAGAATTGTTAGAACACCAGTTATTTCAGAACCAGTAAAACAGACAGTTGAAGAAAAAACTGTTGAAGTTGTAAAAGTTAAGCCAGTAGATGTAATACCTTTAGATAAAGTGTTATCTATATTATTAGTATGTAATAAACAAAATAAGGTATCAGATGAAAATACTTTATCAATGATTGGAAGCTATGCAGATTTAAATCACAGAAAATATACTACGGTATTGAGTGAATGTAAGGTAGCTGCGAGTGGTAATGACTGTATTCTTCTTTATACAAAAATGCAATCTATTGCAAATCGTATCAATGAAGAAAAAATGAATCGTGAAATATATGAATTCATGAGAGATGTATTGCATACGGATAAAGTAGTATTTGCGATTACGGAAGATGATTTTACAAAAGCAAAAGTTGAATTTGTAAATCATAAAAAAGAGGGAACATTACCAGAACCAATTCAAATAGAGAAATATAAAGAAGAAAGTTCTGAAGAATCTTCAACATTAGAAAAAGTAAAAGAATTATTTGGTGAAGATAACATAGAAATTGTTTAGGAGATAAAAAATATGGATATCAATATGATTATGAGACAGGCGCAGAAAATGCAGGCTGACTTAAAAAAGACACAATCTAAATTGGAAGCAACAATTTATGAAGGAGAATCCAATGGTATTAAAATCCAGATCAACGGAAAATGTGAATGTCAGAGTATCACAATTCCAGAAGAATTGATGGATGATAGAGAAATGCTGCAAGATATGCTGCTGATTGCTTTCAATAATGCAGTCAGCAAGTGCGATGAAGATAGAGAAAATCAATTAGGTGGCCTCACTGCAGGATTAAATCTACCAGGGATGTAATACATGTATCCAAAGAGCTTACAAGAACTGATTGATAGTTTTAGAAATTTACCTGGTGTTGGTGAAAAAAGTGCAGAGAGATATGCTTTGAATGTATTGGACTGGAAAGATACAGAAGTACAGGCATTTGCACAGGCTTTATTAAATGTAAAGGAAAAACTGCACTATTGTAATGAATGTGGTAATTTAACAGAGAATGATACATGTGATATTTGTAATGATCCTGATAGAAATCATGAAGTGATATTTGTTGTACAAAGTTCAAAAGATGTTCTAGCAATGGAAAAAACAAATGAATATCATGGTGTGTATCATGTATTGAATGGATTGATTTCAACATCAAAAGGCATTATGCCTGAAGATTTGAATATTGATTCATTAATTCAAAGAGCTAAGAATGCAAAAGAAATCATATTGGCTACAAATACAACAATGGATGGTGAAACAACTGCGATGTATTTGAATAAATTATTACATGCGGAATGTCCAGAAGTATTAGTAACACGTATTGCGCATGGTCTACCTACGGGTGGTATGTTAGATTATGCAGATGAAATGACATTAACACATGCTTTGTCAGACCGAAGAAAAATGTAAAGGAGAAAATACGGTATGAATAACGATCTAAAGATTGCTCAGGAAGCTACACTAGAAGATATTTACAAAATTGCACAAAAAGCAGGTATTAAAGAAGAAGCTTTAGAACCTTATGGAAGAGATAAAGCAAAGATTGATCTCAATCAGTTGAATCTTGAAAATGAAAAAGATGGAAAATTAATTCTCGTTACAGCAATTACTCCAACAAAAGCAGGTGAAGGAAAGTCTACTACAACAATTGGTCTTGTAGATGGTCTTAGTAAAATTGGTAAAAAGGCAATGGCTTGCTTAAGAGAACCTTCTTTAGGTCCAGTATTTGGTTTAAAAGGTGGAGCTACAGGCGGTGGCTATGCTCAGGTCATTCCAATGGAATCTATCAATTTACATTTCACAGGAGACATGCATGCAATTACTACAGCAAATAATCTTATTGCTGCAATGTTAGATAATAGTATCTACCAGGGAAATCCATTAAACATTGATCCTGCAAAAGTTGTATGGAAGAGATGTATGGATATGAATGAAAGAACTTTACGTGATATTACAATTGCACAGAAGAAAAAGACAAATGGTGTTGAACGTGAAGATCACTTTGTTATTACAGTAGCAACAGAAGTAATGGCAATTCTTTGCTTATCTAATGACATTCATGATTTCGAAAAGAGATTATCTGAATGTGTTGTTGCATATACATATGATGGTGAACCAGTAACAGTAAAAGATATTGGTGCAGCAGGTGCAGCAACAGTTGTTATGAAAGAAGCATTGAAGCCAAACCTTGTACAGACACTCGAACACACACCAGTATTCATCCATGGTGGACCATTTGCAAATATTGCACATGGATGTAATTCTGTAATTGCTACAAAAACTGCATTAAAACTCAGTGATTATGTAGTTACAGAAGCTGGATTTGGTGCTGATCTAGGTGCTGAAAAGTTCTTGGATATTAAGTGTCGTGCTGCAAATTTAAAACCAAATGCAGTTGTTATTGTTGCAACAGTGCGTGCTCTAAAAATGCATGGTGGAGTTGAAGTAGATGCATTAGGTGAAGAAAATGTAGATGCATTACTCAAGGGTACTGCAAATCTAGAAAAGCATGTTGAATCAATTCAGGCATTTGGTGTCCCATTTGTTATCGCAATCAATAAGTTTGCAAAGGATACAAAGGCTGAAGTAGAAGCATTATTGAATTGGTGCAAAGAAAAGAACTATCCAGTTGCTGAAGCAGATGGATGGGCAAATGGTGGAGAAGGTATGAAAGATCTTGCTTCCATCGTTGTAGAAAAGTGTGAAGAAGAAACACATTATGCACCTATCTATGATGTAAATGATTCAATTGAAAATAAAATATTCAAGATTGCGACAACAGTATATGGTGCAAAGGATGTTGAATTCTCTGATGAAGCAAAAGAAACAATTGCTTTATATCAAAAATATGGATGGGACAAGTTACCAATCTGTATGGCAAAAACACAGAATTCATTAAGTGATGACGCTAAATTAGTTGGTAGACCAGTTGACTTTACAATCCATGTAAGAAATATCAATATTTCAAGAGGTGCAGGATTTATTGTTGCATATACAGGCAATGTATTAACAATGCCAGGTTTACCAAAGGTACCTGCCGCAATCAATATGGGTATTGATGAAAACGGCGAAACATACGGATTATTTTAAAGATTAGAGAAATATATTATGAGTTCTATTGCTTATGTTACGGACAGTGAGATGCTGGAATATCATCGATTGTGCAGAAATCGCACAATCATATTCTGGCGTCTTGCAAATAAAAAGAAATTTGCGGATTTTAGAAAAGGGGATCTTCTTTTCTTCTTTTCGCGTCCAAATCATGGCAGAAAAAAAGGACTCGTTGGATATGCACACTATGATTCTGTAAAAAGATTATCTTTAAATCAATTATGGGATCAATATAGTGAAGCATGTGGATATGAAACAAAACAACGATTAGAAGAAGCAATTCGAAAAGCAGGAAAAGGTGAAATTCCTAAAACAATGCGTTGCCTGTATCTTACAGATGTTGTATTCTTTATTTCGCCTGTTTATCCAGATGAAATTCATTCTTTGGATCTGACAGATCACTTAGAATCCTATACATATTTAGATCGAAGTGATCCTTCCGTTACGGTAAAAATATTAACTGCCGCACAAAAACACGGAATTGATTTATGGAGTGCAGATCCAGATAAAAATCCTGATGAGATATTTAGAGATGATGTTGTAAGACATCAAATTGCACTTATTTCTAAGAAAATAGGAAAAGAATCAGGCAGTGAAAAAGAAAGAGCATTGTCCCATAAGTTAGCTGAGTTGAAAATGAAAGAAAATAAATGGGAAATGATTCGTGGATCAAACAGTGAATGTCTGTATATGGATAAATCAAAGATCAAGATAGCACTGCCTTTGGTTTATCAGGCAAATGATAAAGATCTTAGAATTCGAGAAGTCATTGGAAAAGTGACAATATATCGATATTATATTAAGAAATTGAAATTTGAACGTCGCATAACATTTGAGTTACTGGCAAGTAAGGATAAAGAAATTCCTGAAGTAGAAAAAATGGTGGAAGATATAAATAATGGTTGATTTTGATATAGTTGTAATTGGTGGAGGACATGCAGGAATTGAAGCTGCACTTGCATCTGCAAGATTAAAGAAAAATACATGCTTACTCACATTGAGTATTGATAACATTGGTAAAATGCCTTGTAATCCTTCTGTTGGAGGTCCCGCAAAAGGTATCGTTGTACGTGAAATTGATGCATTGGGTGGACAGATGCCAATTACGGCAGATAAAACTGCATTACAGTTTAAAATGCTGAATAGTGCAAAGGGTCCTGGTGTTAGAGCATTACGCGTACAGTCTGATAAGATTGCATACAAGAAAATGATGCAGGATGTTTGTCTTCATACTGAGAACCTGACTGTCAAAGAAGCAATGGCAGTAAAGATCAACACTGAAAATAATCGTATTACTGGTATCACATTAGCAGATGGTTCATTTATTTCCTGCTCTATTGTTATTTTAACAACAGGAACATATATGGCTGGTGTGAATATGATTTCTTCTGAAGTAAGAGACGGCGGTCCAGATATGGAAAAGACAACAAAAGATTTATCACAGTCTTTACGTGA
Organism: Erysipelotrichaceae bacterium 7770_A6; assembly: GCA_014610835.1. Lineage (GTDB taxonomy): Bacteria > Bacillota_I > Bacilli_A > Erysipelotrichales > Erysipelotrichaceae > Bulleidia. The sequence continues at coordinate 22,074 of QQXM01000024.1, read as the reverse complement.
TCTTGGATTACATACATTCCGTTTAAAAACAGGAACACCTGCTAGAATCTTAACTTCATCAATTGATTTTTCTAAAACACAATATGAACCAGGAACAGATGCATTTTTACGTTTTTCAGAAACAACAAGACAAGAAGATGTACGAGCATTTAAAGATCAGGTTCCATGTTATTTAACATATACAACTCCAGAAACACATGAATGGATTTTAAACAATTTAAATAAATCATCTATGTATTCTGGTGTTGTGAAAGGTGTTGGACCAAGATATTGTCCATCCATTGAAGACAAGCTTGTTCGTTTTAAAGATAAACCTAGACATTTATTATTTCTGGAACCAGAATCTTTGTCTATGGATACAACATATATTCAAGGATTCTCTACATCTTTACCAAGAGATATCCAGGAACATATGGTACATTCTTTACCAGGCTTTAAAGATGCAATCATTAAAAAGTATGCATATGCAATTGAATATGATGCTATTGATCCAATACAGATGAAACCAACATTTGAATCAAAAATCATTGAAAATCTATTCACTGCAGGCCAAGTCAATGGAACAAGTGGATATGAAGAAGCTGCAGGCCAAGGTATTATGGCTGGAATTAATGCTGTTATGAAACTAGATGGAAAGCAGCCACTTGTATTTGCTAGGGATGAAGCATATATTGGTGTACTTGTAGATGATTTAACAACAAAGGGTACACTAGAACCATATCGTTTATTAACGAGCAGAGCTGAATTCAGATTATTATTGAGACATGATAATGCTGAAGAAAGATTGATTGATAAAGGCAGAAGTATTGGTCTAATCAGTGATGAAAGATATGCAGCATATGAAAGGAAGCAGGCAGAACTTTCTAGATTGAAAGATCATTTGAAGGAAACAGTCTTTGAAGTTGATGATGATAGAATTCATCAGTACTTGAAAGAATGTGGATATGATGAAGATGGTCATCGTGGTATCAATGGTTTAGATCTTGTGAAAAGACCTAATATTGAAACAAAGAAATTATTTGAAACAATCGATGAAGAAACAGATTCTTTTATTGCTTCTAAATGTGATATTGATATTAAATATGCTGGATATATTGATAAAGCAAGAAGAGAAGCAAGTAAATTAAAAGCAATGGATTCTATTTCATTAGGTGTTGATTTTAACTATGATGAAGTTGACAATTTATCGATTGAAGGCAGACAGAAATTGATGAAATATAAACCTGCAACAATGGGACAGGCTTCAAGGATTTCGGGTGTCAACCCTGCAGATCTTGCGGTACTTGCAATTGCAATCAAACAAGGAAAGGGAAAAGCGAAATGAGATACGAAGATGTAGTAAGTAATGTAAATGTATATGGATTTGAGGAAGCTGTTAAAGGTGCTAAATATTCCTATGCAATTGATACAAATGCCGTTACAAGTGAAGTGACAAAAACAACACTTTCATTAGCAAATTCAAAAGCAGGAAGTGGTCATGATCAGTTTATGACAGGAATTATTGTTCAATTTGATCTTACATTTTCAAATAAGGCATGGGTGGAAGCAGAACGCTATAAGTTTTTGAATTTTATCTCTTCTCAGTCAACAATGCATCGCATTACAAAGTTTGATCTAGACCAGGCATATCTTCCTTATGTAGATAACAGAATTGTTGAAATCATGAAGGAAAAAGTAAAAGCATATAATGAGCTTCAGGCACAAATGACATCTTTCAAGAATGAAGGAAAAGATGTATCTGAAATGATGAATACATTAAATGAAATGTATTTAGAAATTTTATATTCCAATCCAGCTGGATTTAGATTGACTGCGAAGATGACAACAAACTATCGTGCATTAAAGACAATCTACAACCAGAGAAAAGATCATCGTCTTCCAGAATGGAGAGCATTCTGTGAATGGGTAAAAACACTGCCTCATTCTGAATTTATTACTGGTACACAAATTGAATTATAAAATTGTGGAAAAATTATTTTTCAACGCAAATACATAAAATGGCTTAAAATGTGGAAAATTTCAAACTTCACTTTTATAAATTGTGGAGAAAAAAGTTTTCCACATATTTTTATCTTTTATTTTTATAACAGTCTGCTAAAATTATCCATGGAGTAAAAAATACAATGACACCTGACAAATTTATTGATGAATGTAAAAAAAGAAATTTAGTGATTTCCGAGGAAATGATTACACAGTTAGATATATATGCCAAGCTTTTAAAAGAATGGAATTCTAAAATGAATCTGACTGCGATAGATGAAAGAGAAGAAGTGTATGAAAAGCACTTTTTTGATTCCATTCTTCCTTTGAATGATTCTATTCAAGGTAAAGTAGCAGATGTTGGCACAGGAGCTGGTTTTCCAGGTGTTGTATGGAAAATTGTGAGAAAAGATCTAGAAGTATCTTTAATTGAACCAACAGGAAAACGTTGTAAATTTTTAGAAGAAGTTATTTCTCAATTACATTTATCAAATATTAAAATATATAACGAAAGAAGTGAAGAACACGTGAAAGAACATCGTGAAGAATACGATGTCGTTACAGCACGTGCCGTAGCAAACCTCAGAGTACTTTCTGAACTATGCTGCCCACTTGTAAAAGTTGGTGGTTCTTTTGTGACGATGAAAGGTTCTCGTGGAGATGAAGAAGTTTTAGAAGCAAAACATGCAATTTCTGTTTTAGGAATGCAGCTTGATCAAAGAGAAGAAACAGCTTTAACGAATGGAGATCCTAGAGAGATCTTTACATTTAAAAAGGTTGAAAAAACACCTTCAGCATATCCAAGAAACTACGGACAGATAAAGAAGAAGCCACTATAGGAGAAAAGCTATGAAAAATAATTTTTTTGATAGATTTATGGAAAATAATATTCAACATACAATTATTTCCGTTCCTGTAGAAAAGATTCAGCCATCTCGTTATCAGCCACGTCTTCATTTTGATGAACAGAAATTAGATGAACTATCACAATCCATTCAACAGAATGGATTGATTCAGCCATTAACAGTTCGAAAAGTGGATGATGGCTTTGAATTGATTGCTGGAGAAAGAAGATACCGTGCATGTAGAAAAGCAGGATTTCAGGAAATTCCTTGTTATGTATTAACACCATCTGATGATGAAGCTGCACAAATGGCACTCATTGAAAATGTACAGAGACAGGATCTTTCTGCCATTGAAGAAGCTAAGAGTTATGTGCAGATCATGAAACAAGCACATCTTTCTCAAGAACAGGTTGCAAAGAAGATTGGTAAATCACAATCTGCAGTTGCGAATAAAATTCGTCTTTTAAATTTGCCTGATGATATTCAGGATGGTGTGATCAATGGCGTTATTACAGAAAGACATGCACGTGCATTATTAAGTGCACCAGAAGAAAAACAAGTACGTATATATAAAGATATCGTAAAAAAGGGATTGAATGTTAGAGAAACAGAAAACTACATTGAATCCATCAATCAGCCTAAAAAGGTACACGCTAGACAGAAAACAAAAGGATATTCAAAGAATATCCAGATTGGAATCAATACAGTAAATCAATCTATTAAAATGATTGAAAAGCTAGGTATTGAAGTAAGAATAGATACGAGTGAAACAGATGATCAGGTAAAAATGATTATTTCGTTTCCTAAGAAATAGAGGAATTGAATATGGGAAAGATTATTGCAATTGCCAACCAAAAGGGTGGTGTAGGAAAAACAACAACAGCCATGAATCTTGCGGCTGGTTTAGCATATGTTGGAAAAAGAGTTTTATTAGTTGATTTTGATCCACAGGGAAATGCAACGCATGGTATCGGAGCAAATAAAGTTGGTTTTGATCAATCTGTATATGATGTTCTTCTAGGAAATGAATCTGTAGATGATGTCAAAGTAACATTACAAATGCCACCATTAGATGTTCTTCCTTCAACCATTGATTTGTCTGGTGCAGATGTAGATATGGCAAATTATGAAGTTGGAAGAGAAAAACTTTTAAAGAATAAATTAGATGTCGTAAAAGATCGCTATGACTACATTATTATAGATTGTCCACCAGCACTTGGCTTATTGAATACAAATGCCTTAACTGCAGCAGATTCTGTAATGATTCCTGTACAGTGTGAATATTTTGCATTAGAAGGCTTAACACAGTTATTATCTACAATCCGTCTTGTTCAGAAATTATTTAATTCTGAATTATCTATTGAAGGTGTTTTGCTGACAATGTTTGATGTCAGAACAAAATTATCTGTAGAAGTGCAGCAGGAAGTTAGAAAGTATTTTAAAGAAAAAGTATATAAATGTTATATTCCAAGAAATGTAAGATTATCAGAAGCACCATCTCAAGAAGAAACAATTTTTGAGTATGATACAAGAAGTGAAGGCGCCAAAGCATACGCACAGCTTGTAAAAGAAGTCATTACACAAAACGATAAAGCAAGGAGGTAACATATGCCAAAAGCAAAGCAAAGAGGTCTTGGAAAAGGCTTGAATTCCATTTTTGGTCAAGATGTTGAACAATATCTGGATGATATTCAAAACAATGCAGCAGAAGCACCAGGTAGAAGAGAAGTTGAACTTCCAATTGAAGAAATTCGTCCAAACCCTTATCAGCCAAGAAAAGAGTTTGATAAAAAGGCATTGGAAGAATTAAGTGAATCTATTAAAACACATGGCATCTTTACACCATTGCTTGTTAGAAAAAGTGTATCTGGATATGATTTAATTACAGGTGAAAGAAGATTGCGTGCTGCTAAAATGGCAGGATTAAAAACTGTCCCAGCCATTCAAGTAGAATTCACAGAAGAACAAATGATGGAAATTGCGATTCTTGAAAATGTTCAGCGTGAAGATTTAAATCCAATTGAAGAAGCAGCAGCATATGAATCTTTGATTCAAAAATTAGGCTATACACAAGAAAAACTTGCGGAAAGAGTAGGAAAATCACGTGAGTATTGTGCAAATATCATGCGTTTATTGAAACTTCCAGAAGATGTACAAAGCATGGTTGTAAATAAACAACTGACGATGTCTCATGTTCGTCCATTATTATCATTGAATGATGAAGAAGAAATCTACGAGGCTGCAGAAAAAATCAAAAAAAATAAAATGTCTGTAAGAGAAGTAGAAGCATATGTTCGTGATGTGAATGGCGGAGGACAGAAGAAACCAAAGAAAAAAGAAAAAGATCCAATGATTCGAGATCTTGAAATTCAATTATCTGAAAAGCTAGGTACACAAGTTGTATTTTCTAAAAAGAGCTTTACAATTTCTTATCATGATACAGATGATCTGAATCGTATTCTTGAATTGATTGGATGCCTGGATGAATCTATTCATCAGTCATAAATAAACAAAGATAGCTATGAAACAGGAGCTATCTTTTTGTATACTATAGTTATGGTTGGAACAGACATTGTATATATTCCTAGAGTTGTATTAAAGCAATCTTTCATTGACTATGTATTAACAGAAGATGAAAGAGTTATGTATGAGAAAATACATTTAGACAAAAGGAAGAAAGAATTTGTTGCGGGTAGAATTGCATGTAAAGAAGCAATTTTTAAAGCAACACAAGATAAAGAATATCTTTCATATTCTATTTTGAATACATCAAACGGAAAACCATATGTCAAAGATCACCCTGAAATAGAAATTTCTATTTCCCATGATCAAGACTATGCATTAGCTTTCGTCATCATTCAATCCATTAGCTAATAGTTCATTGTATTTTGCATTGTTATATTCTGTGATTTTCTTTTGACGATATGAGGCAAAATCAGATTTGATTGCGAGCATTTCATCTACAATATCTTCAATTCTAGAAGGCTTTCCCTGTAATAGATACCCAATCATTCTTTTCATTTGCTTTTCTGTATGTAACTCATCTGCAAGGATACAGCCAAATTCTTCTGGAAATCCATATTTCTTTATTAAAGATATGAGTTGTTTTCGTTTTAAATCGCTTTCATTCATGATATAACTATAATAAAGAAATTGAGAATTTGACACAATCACTTACATGTAGATTGAAAATAAATTTCAAAATAAATAAGATAAAAACGTGTGAGGTGAAAAATGAATTCGAGATCCTGGAAATTTTTTTATACAGCCATGATCATTGGAACGTGCATTCCACTCATATTTGATTATCGAATCTCTTTAGGATTTCTACTTGGAAGTCTAGAAGCGTTGATTCATTATAAAAGATTAGAGTCTTTCTGGAATGGTGTATTGAATACAAAAGTATCGACAAAAAATACTGGAGTTGGTCATTTCCTATTCACATTCGCAATGATGGCAGGTGTTCTTCTCGTCTGTGCATTCTTACCAGATGTATTCAATATATTTGCATGTGCTGTTGGAATGCTGCTGATCAAATTCGTAACATATATAGATTTGTTAATTCCTAAAAAGGAGGAAACATGGTAATACAAAGTGATGTTTATACAATTATTTTCTTAACAATCGTATTGGGAAGCGGAATCGTAGTTTTATCTAAGAAAATCGATGCCTTAGATCCAATGGAAAAACCAAAAGGAATTCTATTGCCAGTACTGTTAGGCGTACAGTCTGTGTATAACACAGTCAAAGATTCTGTTGGAAAACATTATGCGGATAGCTTAACACCATACATTCTTGTGTTATGGACATATATCTTTACCGCAAATGTCTGTTCATTATTTGGATTTTCATCTCCAACATCAAATTTAAGTGTAACGTTGTTGTTGTCAGTCATTACATGGCTTTTGATTCAGGCTGCTGAATTTAAGTTCCAGGGAATCAAAGGGTATTTCCATGGATTCTTAGAACCTATTCCAATTATGCTTCCAATGAACATCTTTGGTAAGTTTTCAACAATGGTTTCTATGGCATTACGTTTATTTGGAAATATTCTGTGTGGCGGAATTATGATGCAGTTGATTTATAGTTTCTGTCAATGGATCTCTAATTCTATCGTTGGTTTATTTACGAGTGTGAATGGCAATGTATTTAACTTTATTGCTCCATTCTTAACACCAATCCTGCATGCATATTTTGATTTATTTGCGGGATTTATTCAGACACTCGTATTCGTAACATTAACTGTGGTTCTTATCGGGAATGATATTCCTGAAGAATATAAAGACAAAGCTTAAAGTATAAGGAGGAGCTTAAAATGGATATCAATAAAGGTTTGATTGCAATTGGTGCAGGTTTAGCTGTCATGACAGGTATGATGACAGGTCGAGGTGAAGGTGAAGTTGCTGCTCACGCATGTGATGCAATTGGTAAGAATCCTGAAGTAGAATCTAAGATTCGTTCAACTATGATTCTTGGTATTGCACTTTCTGAAACATGTGCTATTTATGGACTGCTCGTTGCCATCCTTCTGATGTTTGTATATTAATCGACAGGAAATTTAAGCAATGATTGATGTCGATATCACTGGTCAGTTAATACCTAATTTACTGACAGTCTTAGTCCAACTATGTAGTACATTAGTTCTGTTTTTGCTTGCGAAAAAATTCTTATGGAAATCTGTAAAGAATTGGTTAGATGCTCGTGCAGATAAGATGCAGTCCGATCTTGAAACGAGTGAAAAAGCAAAGCAGGATGCTTTGAGTGACCGCGAAAACGCAAAGAATCAGTTAAATGAGGCTGCAAAGAAATCAGAAGCAATTGTAGAAGCTGCTGTCAAAGAAGCGGATAGTGAAAAACAGGCAATTCTTGATAAGGCACGCGCAGAAGCTGAAGAAGAAAAAGCAAAGGCTCGTGAAGCAATTGAAAATGATCGTCTCAAGATGGTTGATTCTGTGAAGAAAGAAATGGTCAATGTCGCTATGGATGCTGCTGAAAAGCTGATTGGTTCTAAAAATGGTGAAGAACTTGATCGAAAGGCAATCCAGGATTTTGTGAAGGAAGCTGACAGCCATGAAGAATGAAGTTGCGGAACGCTATGGAGCAGGACTATTTGAATTAGCAAAAGAAGAAAACAAAGTAGAAGAATACATGAATCAGGTAATGCTTTTGAAGCAAACATTAAAAGAAAATCCTGAATTATCTACTTTCTTTCTCTCCGTTAAAGTCTCAAAAGAAGAAAAAAGAAATGTGATTGATAAAGTATATTCTACATATGTTGATCACAATATTGTTAATTTCATAAAACTTGTTGTAGATAAAGGTAGAGCAACACAACTGCTTAATATCTATACAAGCTTTATTCAAATGTGTGAAGAAAATCTTGGAATTCAACATGCAACGGTATTGTCTGCACGTAAACTTTCTCAAGAAGATATGAACACAATTGGAAACACTTTAGTATCAAAAACAAACAAGAGAATCATTCTTGAAAATGTAGTTGATCCAAGTATCATTGCAGGAATTAAAGTCACAGTTGGAAATACTGTTACTGATGTCACAATGAAAACAAAGATTGATAGAATGAGGAATACGTTATTGAAAGGAGGACAAATGGCATGAGTACTTCAATTAGACCAGAAGAAATCAGTTCACTCATTAAAAATGAAATTAAGAACTATGACAATAAGATTCATTCTGATGATGTTGGATATGTTATTTCTGTAGGTGATGGTATTGCCATGATCCAGGGCATTGATAAAGCAATGTCCAGTGAACTTCTTGAATTCCCTAATGGTGTTATGGGAATGGTCATGAACCTGGAAGAAGACCATATTGGTGCTGTTCTTTTAGGTGATGATACAAAGATCAAAGAAGGCGATGAAGTAAAGAAAACAGGAAAAATCGTTGAAGTTCCTGTTGGGGAAGGACTACTTGGAAGAGTTGTCAATCCATTAGGTGAAGCAATTGATGGTGGTGCTCCAATTCAATACACAAAGAAACGTGAAATTGAAAGAGTAGCACCAGGTGTTATGACAAGAAAATCTGTTGATCAGCCATTGATGACAGGTTTGAAAATGATTGACTCTATTATCCCAATTGGTAAGGGACAAAGAGAATTGATCATTGGTGATAGAGAAACAGGTAAGACTGCGATTGCAATTGATACAATCATCAACCAGAAGGGTAAGGATGTATATTGTATCTATGTAGCTATCGGACAGAAAGAGTCAACAGTTGCTCGTTTAGTTCAAAAATTAAAAGAACATGATGCAATGAAGTATACAGTTGTAGTCAATGCATCTGCTTCTTCTACTGCACCATTGCAGTACATTGCACCATATGCAGGATGTGCTATGGGTGAAGAATGGATGGATAATGGTAAAGATGTTTTGATTATCTATGATGATCTAAGTAAACATGCAGTTGCTTATAGAACAATGTCATTACTATTAAAGAGACCTCCAGGACGTGAAGCATATCCAGGTGATGTTTTCTATCTACATTCTAGATTATTAGAAAGAGCTGCGAAGTTGAGTGATGAATTAGGTGGTGGTTCTTTAACTGCTTTGCCTATCATTGAAACACAGGCTGGTGATATTTCAGCATATATTCCAACAAACGTTATTTCTATTACTGATGGACAGATTTTCTTACAGACAGATTTGTTTGCATCTGGTGTTAGACCTGCTGTAGATTCTGGTTTATCTGTATCTCGTGTAGGTTCTGCAGCACAGACAAAAGCAATGAAGAAAGTATCTTCTTCATTAAAGCTGGATCTTGCACAGTATCATGAAATGCAGTCTTTCGCTCAGTTTGGTTCTGACTTGGATGCTTCTACAAAGAAGATCTTGAACCATGGTGAAAAAGTAACAGAACTATTGAAACAGCCTCAGTATCAGCCAATGTCTATGGTAGATCAGGTATTGTCTTTATTTGCGGTTAAAGAAGGTTATATGGATGAAATTTCTGTTGGCGATATTGCTCAATTTGAAAAGACAATTCATAAGACATTCCATGCAAACTATGCAGATATCTGTAAAGAAATAGAAGAAAAAGAAGCATTGAGTGATGAATTGATGGAAAAGATGAAGAATGCAATGAAAGACATTCTTGATCAATTCAAATTACTTAAGGGAGTAAATTAGTATGGCTGGCCAGTCTAGACAGGCGTTGCGTACGCGTATCAAGTCTGTACAGTCTACCCGTAAGATCACAAAGGCAATGGAAATGATTGCCAATGCTAAACTTGTTCGTTCTAGAAGCAAGATGGAAGCCAATCGTGAATACGCACAGAAGCTTCAAGATACAGTTGATGAAATTGTTATGAATAATCCGGATGCGGAAAGTCAGTATGTAGTTAAAACAGACAATCCACATAAGGTAACAATTGTATTTGCATCTGATCTTGGCTTATGTGGCGGTTATAATGCGAATGTCATGAAAATGGCAAATGAAGTGTTAGATAAAGAAGATCCAATCTATGTGATTGGCACATCACTGTATTCCCAGTTTAAAGAAAAAGGGTATCACGTGATGAATGATGAAATCATTTCTAGTGATAAACTAACGTTTTCTGAATTAAAAGAAGTGATGGAATCCTGTATCAATATGTACCAGGATGGTAAAGCTGGTACAGTGCAGATCTTATATACAAAGTTTGTCAATACAATGACATTTACACCAGATATTGATGTTTTATTACCTTGTGTCTTAGTAAAGAAAGAAAAGGTAAAGGAAAAGTCTAACAAGCTTCCAGTAGAAACTTTATTTGAACCGGACGCATCTTCTATCTTGGATAGTTTAATTCCAATGATGGTTACGAATGTTGCGTATTCAAACTGGATGGAGTCCACAACAAGTGAACAAGGAAGTAGAAGAGTTGCGATGAAAACAGCATCAGATAATGCTGATGATCTGTCCTCCTCATTACAGCTTGAATATAACAAAGCACGTCAAGCCGCTATTACCCAGGAAATTACTGAGATTGTTGGCGGAAGCAGTGCAGTATAAGAAAGAAGGCATTTATGAGCAATACAGGAAAAATACTACAAGTTATTGGACCAGTTGTAGATATTCGCTTTGATGCAGAACATTTACCTTCCATTAAAAACGCTATTTTAATTAAAACAGATGATGGCCAGCAGATGACAGCGGAAGTTGCACAACATGTTGGTGATGATGTTGTTAGATGTATCGCTATGTCTTCAACAGATGGTCTTGTAAGAGGAATGGATTGTATCGATACAGGAAAACCAATTGAAGTTCCTGTTGGTGATGCAGTTCTTGGAAGAATGTTTAATGTTCTAGGTGAAGCAATTGATGGTCTTGGTGAAGTAAAGGCAGATCAAAAGATGCCAATTCATCGTGAAGCACCAACATTTGCTGAACAGACAACACAAAACGAAATCTTAGAAACAGGTATCAAAGTTATCGACTTATTATGTCCTTATGCAAAGGGTGGTAAGATTGGTTTATTCGGTGGTGCAGGTGTTGGTAAAACTGTACTTGAACAGGAATTAATTCATAATATTGCCATTGAACATGGTGGCAGATCTGTTGTTGCCGGTGTTGGTGAAAGAACACGTGAAGGTAACGACATGTACTATGAAATGAAGAATTCTGGGGTATTAAAGAATACTGTTCTTACATATGGACAGATGAATGAATCTCCAGGTGCCAGAATGAGAGTTGCATTAAGTGCTCTTACAATGGCTGAATATTTTAGAGACGTTGAACATCAGGATGTATTGTTATTTATTGATAATATCTTCCGTTTCACACAGGCAGGTTCTGAAGTATCTGCGTTATTAGGTCGTATGCCATCTGCGGTAGGTTATCAGCCTACATTAGCAACAGAAATGGGACAGCTGCAAGAAAGAATTACTTCTACAAAGGATGGATCTATTACTTCTGTACAGTGTGTATACGTTCCTGCGGATGACTTGACAGACCCAGCGCCAGCCGCAACATTCTCACACTTGGATGCAAGACTTGTATTGGATCGTTCTATCGCTGCTTTAGGTATTTATCCAGCAGTTGATCCACTGGGATCTTCTTCTCGTATGCTTGATCCACTTGTTGTTGGTGAAGAACATTATCAGGTCGCTAGAAAAGTACAGGAAATCTTACAGAGATATAGAGAATTACAGGATATCATTGCGATTCTTGGTATGGATGAACTTGGTGAAGAAGATAAGAAAATCGTTAACCGTGCGCGTCGTATCAGAAACTTCTTGTCTCAGCCATTCAGTGTTGCGGAACAGTTTACTGGTATGAAGGGTGTATATGTACCTGTGAAGGATACAGTTCGTTCATTCAAGGAAATTCTTGATGGTAAATATGATGATCTGCCTGAAGCAGCATTCTTGTCTGTAGGTACGATCGAAGACGTTGTTAAGAAAGCAGAGTCACTAAAATGAGTCAACTACATGTTCGCGTCGTAACACCACTTGGTGTATATAAGGAATTTGATACACCAATCATTAACATTCAAACGGAAGATGGTAATCAAGGTGTATTGGCGAATCATATGCCACTTGTAACAATGTTAAAGATTGGTACAATGACATCTATTGAAGATGGAGTGAGAGAAACATATGCAGTATCTGGAGGTTTATTTTACTTCAGAGAAAATCTCGCAGAAATTCTGACAGATTCCATTGAAAATAAGAAAGATATCGATTTAGCTAGAGCTGAAAATGCAAAGAGAAGAGCAGAAGAGCGTTTAAAATCAAATGATCCAAATATTGATTTCAAGCGTGCTGAGCTTGCATTGAAGAAAGCCTTGAATAGAATCGAAGTTAAGAATCTGAAATAAGGTATACATAGCGATATGTATATCTTTTTTTGAAAGGAAAGTTTATGAAAGTGATTATGAATTGTGATGACCTTGGATATACAAGGGAGTGAATGAAGCGATTGCAATTGCTTATCAACAAGGAATTTTAAGATTAACAACAGCACTGGTAAATAGTGCATATATTCAGAAAGCAGTTATTATGACGAAAGAAAATCCTGGGATTGGTGTTGGACTGCATTTGGATTTGATATAAGGGAAACCACTTACCAATTGCCCGTCATTAACAAACCCAGATTATATTGATTCTCATCATTATGTACATGTAGGAATTGTGAATTTTGATCTGTATCGATGGTCTAGCTATAACATTCAAAGAATTAAAGAATTAGATATTCTATGTAGCGATACTGTAAAACAATATATTGAAGAACATCATATTGAGCTGACAAATTATTCAGAATAAATGAAGAGGAATGCATTATTTTCTGCATTCCTTTTTTACATCTGTAGGTGATATCCGATATTTTTTCTTAAATGCTTTGGAAAAATAATCTGCATCTAGAAATCCTACTGTATGAGAAATATCTTTCATGGAAGCATTTGTTGATTCTAATAGTTTCCTAGCTTCATTCAAACGAATAGATAGTAATCTTTGATGAATTGTAGTTCCATATTTCTTCTTGAAGTAAGTATGTAATGTTGCTTTTGATACATTGAAATATGAACAAAGTGAATCTATCGTAATTTGTTCCATGTAGTGTTTAATAAGATAACTTTGTATAGCTTCCGCAAGATCACTGCTAGGAACATTCACTGTATTTGTTAACGATAGATATTCTGCACAAATATCAACAAGCTCTCCTAATGCTTTAATTTGTGCTTTTGTGTGTTTGCATGTTCGATGCATTGCTTTTTTTAATTCTTTAGTGTCATGAATATATTGAGAGGCAAGTATTTCTACATTAGATGTATCTTCATCTGCATCGATTGCCTGACCAAGCATAAGATACCCAGTAAGCTGCCCATAGGTATACAGAGGCATAATTGCTTCATATAGGCCACACCAGCATTTATAAACATAAATTTGAGATGATTGAAAAACATGTTCCATAGCTTCCATATCACACTTAGTACATTTATTTCTCGCATCTTTGTATTGATCCAGTAAATAACACAATGGACATTTCTTGTCAGGGTAAGAAACAACAACATTTTGATGAATATCAAAAATTGTCATATTCATTCCAGATAATAAATAAAAACTTTTTAGTATTGATTTTAAATCTTTCATAGAATCTTGATAAAAGTATGATTTATACTTTTTTCCTGTTAGAAATACTTTAATCCATAAAGATTATTTCGTAAAGAGAATATAGTAGAAATATGGAGGAATTACGTATGAATTTATCTTGGTTAAGTAATCCAGAAATATTTCAAGTGAATCGTTTAAAAGCACATTCATCACATCATTATTATGCAAATGAGGAAGAGAAACAGAGCAGTTATATTCATGTATTAGATGGTACATGGAAGTTTCATTATGCAAATGCTCTCAATGAAGTCGTCGAAGGTTTTGAAAAAGAATCGTATGACTGCAGTACATGGGATGATATTCAAGTACCGTCTCATATACAGATGCAGGGATATGGAACACCAATGTATGTAAACCAGATCTATCCTTGGAGTGGCAGTGAAGAACTGCTTCCTGGTGAAATTCCTGAACATAATCCAGTAGGCAGCTATGTTACGTATTTTGACAGTTCTATTTTAAAAGAAAATACAAAAACGAGGATTGTATTCCATGGTGCAGAAAGTGGTGTGGCTTTATGGATCAATGGTGCATTTGTTGGTTATAGTGAAGACAGCTTTACACCAAGTGCATTTGATATTAGTGAATATATTCATGAAGGAAGAAACAAGGTAGCAGTGAATGTCTATCGTTTTACATCTGGTTCATGGCTGGAAGATCAGGATTTCTGGAGATTTTCTGGCCTGTTTAGAAGCGTGGAATTACAATCTGTTCCTTTCGTACATGTCAATGATTTAAAGATTACACAAGATGTGAGTGATCTCAAACATCCAAAAATCATTGTTGCACCTGTAATGGAAGCAGACGAGGACTATACATTAGAGTATCGTTTATTTGATGCAGGTCATACATTGCTTCAAAGTAAAGTTACAAATGATACATGTGTATTTGAAGTGGATGATCCTGTTTTATGGTATGCTGAAAAACCATATTTATATCATGTAGAAATTCTTGTAAAACAGAAAGATAAGATCATTGAATGTGTTCGCGAACATGTTGGTATTCGTAAGTTTGCATTGAAAGATGGCATTATGTATATCAATGAAAAGAGAATTGTATTCCATGGTGTAGATCGTCATGAATTCAGCTGCGAAAGTGGCAGAGTTGTATCCTATGACTTAACAAAGCAAGATATCCTCAACATGAAAGCAAATAACATCAATGCGATTCGTACATCACATTATCCAAATCAGACATTCTTATATGACTTATGTGATGAATATGGAATTTATGTTATTGATGAAACAAACCTGGAAACACATGGAACATGGTCTGAATTCTTTGACAAAGAATATATTATTCCAAATGATGATCCTAAATGGCTGGAAAATGTATTAGACCGTGCCAAGTCAATGTATGAAAGAGATAAGAATCATCCAAGTATTTTGATCTGGTCTTGTGGAAATGAATCGTATGGTGGAAAAGATATCTTTGAAATGAGTGAATATTTTAGAAGTGTGGATCCATCAAGACTTGTCCACTATGAAGGTGTTTCTTCAGATACAAGATATCCAGATACAACAGACATGGTATCTAGAATGTATACACCTGCTAAGGATATTGAAGAATATCTAAAGAAACATACAGAAAAACCATTTATTCTATGTGAGTATGCACATGCGATGGGTAATAGTAATGGTGCTTTATATAAGTATACGGATCTTGAAAAGAAGTATTCTCAATATCAGGGTGGTTTTATCTGGGATTATGTAGATCAGGCAATTCTACATGATGGAAAGCTGTACTATGGTGGAGACTTCCATGAAAGACCTAGTGATTATGATTTCTGTGGAAATGGAATTATGTTTGCGGATCGAACACCAACACCAAAACTGCAGGAAGTGAAATATTGTTACCAGTTCATTGATACAAAAATCAATGCAAAAGAAATTACAATTACAAATCGTTATCTCATTACAAATTTAAATGAATTTGATACGTTTGTAACATTGTATGCTGATGGAAAAGAAGTGAAGAAGGAAATATATCATTTATCTTGCAAAGCAAATGAAAGTATTACTATAGAGAATCCATTTGTTGTGGATGAAAAACATGAGTATTCTGTTGTGGTAACATTTGAAAAAGATGGTCATGAATATGCACATGAACAATATGTATATCCATACCAAAGAGAAGAACATCATGTATGGACACCACTTTCAATCAATGAAGATTACTTAAATGTAGGTGTTTCTTTTGAAGGCGGTAATGTCATCTTCTCTAAATCAAAGGGTTTAGTGTCTTATAAAGTGCATTCACATGAATTTATCAGAATGCCTGTCAGACCAAATTTCTTTAGAGCTGCAACAAATAATGATGTTGAAAATGGATATGGCTATCGCTATGGACAGTGGCTGCAGAATAGTCTGTATGCAAAGTGTAAATATATCAATACAGTCAAAGAAGAGAATCGTTGTATTGTTTCCTATGAATATGCATTGCCATCCATGGAAGATCATCCATTACATATGAACTATGAAGTCTATGGAGATGGTGAAATTGTTGTAGATATGTATTTAGATGCTTTTGAAAACCATATTGAAATGCCAGTTTTTGGTATCTTGTTACAGACATATACAGATTTAGATGAAGTATCTTACTATGGCAATGGACCAGAAGAAAACTATATTGATCGAAAGAAAGGTGCAGTGCTAGGAAAATATACATACAATGTAAAAGAAAATCTAACACCATATCTTTACCCGCAGGAATGTGGTAATCGTACAGATATGAGAGAATTAAATGTTCATTCAGACATGCATGCATTGTTGATTCAAGGAAATATGTTTGAATGCTCTGTACTTCCATATTCACCATTCGTATTAGAAAATGCAAAGCACCAGTGGGAATTACCACAGGTATATGAAACAGTTTTAAGTATCAATGAAAAACAAATGGGAATTGCTGGTGATAATACATGGGGTGCAAGAACACATGATGAGTTCCTGCTGACAAAAGAAAAACATCACTTGAGAATATCTATCAAAGGAAACTGAAAAAAATAGGATTTAACCTGATTGGGTTAGATCCTATTTCATTTCAAGCATGATTTTAATGATTTCTTTATCTGTTTCTGCCATACCGTCATGTGCAAGGTGACCTACATTTTTAATTGTAGCTTCAACGCCTCCACCAACGATACCATCACCACGGTAGAATTCTTTACCATGTTTATACATCTGCATGCCAAGCAATCCACTTTCAACGCCAGATGCAATCTTAGCAGCACAGCTGGCTTTTGCACCATCGCAAACAACACCAGAATTGATTGCCAATGCGTTGACAACTGTATGAGAAATTTCATTGAGACCTCCACCATAGAGGTACATGATTCCAGCGCCAGCCCCACAGCCCGCACTTGTTGCACCACAATATGCACTTAAGCAGCCAATACCAGTCTTCAAATGAATGCTTGTCAGATTTGCAATCAACAATGCTCTATATAGTTTTTCTTGAGAAACACCTAATTCTCTTGCATAGATAATCACAGGAACAGAAGTAGTAATTCCCTGGTTGCCAGAACCGCTATTAATGACAACAGGTAATTCACATCCATTCATACGCGCATCACTGCCTGCAGCAGCATATGCTTTTGCACGGTTGTGAAGAGAATCTCCGTATGCCATAAGTAATGTTCTGCCAACTGCAGCACCATATTTTCCAGTAATACCTTCTTCACTGATTGCCATGTTGTAGGTAATCTGCGTATCTAGTATTTCTTTGACATCTTCTAAGTTGCATGTATTCGCAAATTCAACAATGCCTTCCATAGATAGAATGGAATGATCAATACTGGAAGTTGTTTTCGCAATTGGAGCCTCAAAGATTGTTTTGCCATCTACCTGAATTAAGCAAAGTCCTGTATGGTATTGTGCAGTTCTTGCATAGACCGTATGGTTAGCTGAATGTAATGTTACCGCAATATCTAAAATGTAATCGGAAGTTGATTTTGTAACAGAACATGGCACACGATTCAGAAATGAAACAATTTCTTTTTGTTGAGAATCTGTAATTGAAGAAAGAACTTCTAATTCAGCTTCTGCTTCACCCGCAACGATACCTGCAGCAGCTGCAGCAGGAATTCCACGTAAACCATTGGTATGTGGAACAATAACACTTTTTACATTCTTGATGATATTTCCAGAAGCACATACTTCTACAGAAGTGATTTCTTCATCCATGTATTTTTTTGCTTTCGCAGCAGTTAAAGCAATTGCAATTGGTTCTGTACATCCCATTGCTGGTTTTAATTCTGATTTCAATATTTCACAATACAAATTATATGTAGTTTTATCCATAACGTTTACCTCATGTATAATAGTACCACGTAATAGATAACAGGAGTAATGGGTATGAAACAAATTAAAGATACTTTTTTTATTGTTGTGGGTAATATGATTTGTTCCTTGGGAATTGGAACAATTGCATTAAGACTAGGATTATCGTTAGGCGGCGTTTCTGGTTTGGCAAAATTATTACATGGTATATTACCAATATCCATTAGTATTCTTGTATTGGCAGTGAATTTAATAATATTTGCATTGGCTTACTTTTTTGTTGGGAAAAAGTTTGCAATGAATTCCTTTTTGTCTGTTATTTTATTTCCAGTCTTTTTAGAAATTGCACAGAATATTACAGTACTGGACTGTTTAAAAGAAGACTTGCTGCTGGGTACATTGATTGGCGGAATCTTGCTTGGCAGCGGCAGTGGTTTAATTTTAAGAGGAAATGGAAGCAGTGGTGGATTTGACATCATTGGTGTTATTCTGAACAAGTACTTTAATATTAAGACAGCTTCAACAATGGCTTTGATTGATGTATTTGTATTGGTGTTTCAAATAAAAATAGAGAATCTGATGTTCTCTATTTATGGTGTGGTAATGATTTTTATTACTTCTTATATGGTGAATTTGATTCTGACAAAAGAAAACAATGAAGTTAAGATCATGATTTTCTCCAAGAAAGAAGATGAAATTCAAGATATGCTTCTTCATGAAAGAGATTGCGGGTGTTCTATCTTACATGGAGAAACAGGCTATACAAAAGAAAAGATGCGTGTCATCGTAAGTATCATGCCATATGATAAAGTGAATCATGTAAAACAAAGCATATTAGCAATTGATCAAGATGCATTTATTGTTTTAGAAAATGTTCAGGCGGCATATAGTGGTGTGCATTATTTAAGAAAGCCAGAAGAAATGTAAGCACTTTCGTTGTTCCTGGCAAGAAACGTTGTTATAATTTTCTGCGTTAAGGGTGATCAGGAAAAAAGGGGAAACATGGAACAAATCAGTAAAAAAACATTTTTTAGTTTCGCAATCATGGATAGTCTTTATTGGGCTTTTTATGCATGTTTTGTAGGGTTTATTACGACGTATTTATTAACATGCGGCATGGATAATGCGGTATTGTCTATCATGCTTGCGTGTTTTATGGGAGCATCTTTTATTGGTGCATTCTTCTGGGGAGGTATTTGTGATAAAGCAAGAACAAATAAAAAAATATTTATTCCAGAATATATTGCTACAATCATAATTGCCTTCATTATTTATTTCATGGCAGAAAAAAATATCTGGGTATCAACAATCTTATATCCTTTGTTTGGTTTTTTATCTTCACCATTAGGCAGTAACTTAGATACGTGGATGCTTCGTTCTTTTCATAAAGATGCTTCTGCATATGGCAGAGCAAGAGCAATTGGCTCTATGGGATATGCGGTTACGGCGTTATTTATGGGAATGTTGATTAATGCAATTGGGTATCAAATGATTCCTGTTGGAACTCTCTTTTTTGCTATCCTTGTTTTGATCATTGCGTTTATGATTAAAGAAGTTCCTTTTGAAAATGTTGTAATACATTCTGGCAGTGGCAGTGTAAAAGATCTATTGCACATTGGTTCTTTTATGTTTATGCTTGTAACCGTTTTCTTTACAGGTTTAGCAATAGCACCAGTGAATAACTTAAAGATTGTTATTTTAAAGAGTGTTGGTGGAGATGTTGGGTTGCTTGGTGTGGATTCCTTCTTAGGGGTTATGGTACAGGCATTGTTTATCTTTATTTCAGGAAATCTGAAAAGGATACCTACATATGTAAGACTATTCTTAATGACGCTGACTGTTTTTATCACGATGGGACTTGTAGCCTTTGCGGTGAATCCTTGGATGATTATTCTTGGAACAGTATTTTCAAATATGAGTTATGGAATTATGCTTCCAACACAAAGAGAAATCGTAGAAGCAAATGTTCCTTCCACATTAAAAAATACAGCGCACAGTTTATCTGATGCGATGTATTGTAGTTTCTCTGGTATTCTGGCATTATCATATTCAGGATTTGTTATGAATGCATTTGGTGCTAGATCAGTAGCTATGCTTGGCGGTGTGATCATGATCATCGCTGTAGTACTTTCATTGACAAAGATTACGAAAAAAAACTAAAACTTATAATAATTTGAGAAGATTAGTGGGACTTTCAAATGTATATGTACCGTGTAATGGGGATGTGGAAACACTTCCCCATTTTGCATATCCAAAATCAATACCTGCATTGATAGATGACTGTTGATCAGATAGTGTGTCTCCAATATAGATAACTTCTTCTTTTGATACGTTTAAGTTTTCAATACACTTTAGAAGTGGTTCTGGATCCTTTATCTTTAATTCTTCCATCACTTTCATGCTTGGATATGCCGCAAAATTTAAAACATGGCCAAAGGACCATGTTTCTCCTGCTTCTTTTTTGATGATTTGAAGAAGTGGGTACATATTCATGCTTAATGTGTTTAAAACAATTCTCATTAATATTTTGATAAAAAATTTTCAATACCTTTTTTTGTTAATTTGTATCTTATTATATTATCTTCTTGATTCGAACTATACCACGCAAGATTTATCAGTTTTAAACTAATTTCACTATTAAATAATTCGATTATATTTTTAAATTCATATATTTCATCAAATTTTAAATTTAATAATTTCATTAATCGTATATCTAATTTCTCATTGAATTTATTCTTATTTATATCAACTCCATTAGCAGAAAAATAATCACTACAAACACTATTCTTTAGATAATAGCATGGTTTACAAATATCATCATAACTATATGTAAAACGAATTTTGTTCACTTTATTTCCAATAACGGCATTTCCAATCAAATAGAAATTATGATTATAGTTTTTATCAGGAATAAAGTTTTCAATACCTTTTCCATATAGTTTAAATATATCTAAAAGATGATGTGGTTTTATTACAATAACTTTGTTTGTTGTACTAGTATCATCAAAATCACTTCCTGTTACTTTCACACTTAACCTCCAATCATTAATTTGAAATTTTATTAATTTCTAAAATAAAAAAGTCAAAATATCGTAAACAAGCTAACTATATTGCTTTCTAGAATTTAATTGCTATAAAAAACATTCTAAATCCCATCATATATGCTCCGTAAAATATATTATTTTTACCACTTAAGTGAGTTGTTGAATTTTATTTTCTTTGTTCCTTTTTTTATGTAGCCAATTTTATTACATGTGTAATATTTATTTATATGTTTTAAAACCATGTTCTCATCTAATGATGAAACAATTACAATATATCCTATTCCGCAGTTAAATGTATTTAACATTTCTAAATCATCTACATTTAAATATTTTCTTAAACATTTAAAAATTGTTGGAATTTTAATTTTATCTAAATCAATTTGTGCTGAAAATCCATTAGGAATTATTCTTTCTACACTTCTTGCCATTCCAAAACCAGCAACATTAACTAGTCCATGAATCTTTTCTTTTTCGATTAATTCTTTTAAACATGAATAATAGCAATACGGTGGTTTCATAATTTCATCCATAAATTCAATTCCACAAATAGATTCTTTTTTTATTTCTGGAAATTCTTCTAATAATTTATCAACTAAAGAAAACCCATGATGATGTATTCCATTTGACTCAATATAAAGAATTGAATCACCATTAGTAATGTTTTTATAGTTAATCATTTTCTTATAGTCAGCAATTCCAATCATTTCAGTATCAATCAAATATTCACCTGGATAAACTACTTGGCTATATTAGCAAAATGGTGAACATATTTTAATATTGTACGAATATACGGGCAGTAACAATGTTCCAGTAGCATTAT
>QQXM01000171.1 GCA_014610835.1 Erysipelotrichaceae bacterium 7770_A6 | reverse complement strand
AAAAAACAGAACAGGATCTGATACTGTTAAGTATCGGTTACCTGTTCTATTTATTTTTGTTTATCGGTGAATAGTAACTAGAAATTCAAATAATAAAACGATACACTGTTAATTAAGAAAAGGGTTGTTGTATGAGAAAAGCAGGAATTTTAATGCCAGTGAGCGCACTTCCTTCAAGAAATGGATGTGGTTCATTCGGGCAAGAAGCAAAACATTTTATTGATTTAACACATCAGGCTGGATTGAAAATCTGGCAAATTCTTCCACTGAATCCAGTGAGTGATGATAATTCTCCATATTCATGTTATTCCTCTTATGCAATTGATGATATTTATATTTCTTTAGATCGATTGCATGAAAAAGGTTTGATCCAACGCGTGCCTTCTTTTCATAGAAGAAAAAAGAAAATTGATTATCAGGCAATTCGTAAATTCAGGGAACCATATTTAAGGGAAGCATTTTGTAATTTTAAACAGGATCATAACTTTGCGGTATTCGCATACCAGGAATGGGTAAAGAATTATGCAATATTTAGAACATTCAGAAAAGTAAATGATGGAAAATGCTGGAATGAATGGGAAGATGAAATGAAATGGCAGCCTGAAAGAGGGCAGGTAGATTTGAAGAAATATGAAGATGAAATTTTCTATCAGCTGTTTCTTCAATATGAAGCATTTTTACAATGGAAAGACATAAAACAATATGCAAATGATCTGGATATTGAAATCTTGGGAGATATTCCTTTCTATGTTGGTCTGGATTCTTCAGATGTATGGAGTTCAAAAGAAAATTTCTTGTTAGATGAAGATGGCAAACCATCATTTATTGCTGGTGTACCGCCAGATTATTTCAGTGCAACGGGTCAAAGATGGGGGGATCCGATCTATGACTGGGAACATATGAAAGAAAATGAGTTCTCTTTCTGGATGGAGCGTCTAGCATATACAGAGAGATTGTTTGATATTATCCGAGTAGATCATTTTAGAGCATTTGATATATACTGGAAAATCAATGCAAGCTGTCCAACTGCAGTGGATGGAGAGTGGGTAGAAGCACCTGGATATGATTTATTTCATCTATTGAAAGAAAAAGATCCAGATATGGAAATCGTTGCGGAAGATCTTGGGTATTTGAGACAGGAAGTATTGGACTTAAGAGATCACTTTAACTTTAGAGGTATGCGTGTCATTCAATTCTCATGGAATTCTGATGGTATGGGTGAAGACCGTGAACATTTAACGATTTATACAGGGACACATGATAATGAAACAATGGATACCTGGTATCATCATTTCAACAATCATGATAGAAGACGTATGCGAGATTGTCTGAAGAAAATGGGATATGTTGAAAAGAGCTTTGATTCTAATGTGATTCAGTATACATTGGATTCTAATGCAGATATCGCAATTATTCCAATGTGTGACTGGCTGCATCAAAATAAAGAAGGCAGGATCAATACTCCAGGAACAGTATCGAAGAATAACTGGACATATCGACTGGCAGGTTTTAGCCAATATCAAAGTGTGATCGAAGATATTGCAAAGAAAGTCAAGAAAGCAAAACGATAAGACGAAGTCGTCTTATTGTTTTTTTTAAGAAATATCATTGATTTATACGTGCTATAATATCCGAGTGTCTGGAGGAAATGATATATGGTGCGCCAGTTCGGTGCAGTTGACATAGTTAGGTGAAACTCCTAACCTGGTAACTCTTTGAGCGAAGAGGCCAG
>QQXM01000023.1 GCA_014610835.1 Erysipelotrichaceae bacterium 7770_A6 | reverse complement strand
TGACAAAAATAATATAAAAAAACAGCGTAATTATGCGCTGATGTTAAAGATGGCTTTACAAAGAGGTGTCAAAGACCC
Source organism: Erysipelotrichaceae bacterium 7770_A6 (assembly GCA_014610835.1). Classification (GTDB taxonomy): domain Bacteria; phylum Bacillota_I; class Bacilli_A; order Erysipelotrichales; family Erysipelotrichaceae; genus Bulleidia. The sequence goes on along the minus strand of QQXM01000023.1, from coordinate 15,420 downwards.
GTATACTGCACAGAAAATAACAGACATGCAATTTTCTACGAAAGTGAATGAAACGGCTATGGATTGAGTATCTTATCGTTTCCATGGTAAAATAACGATGATTTGAGGTATTACATATGAGAATGAGAAAAAAGAAATGGGCAGAAGGATGGATGGAAGAACATTCTGGCTATATTACAAGTACGCCGCAAGACTATAAAGGACAATGGAAGAAGATGTTGAATAAAGATATTCTTCATGTTGAAATTGGTATGGGCAAAGGGGATTATCTTCGTCAGATGTCTAAGATGTATCCAGAAGCTGCATGGGTAGGTATTGAAAGAGATCCAAGTGCAGCAGCGGTTGCCGCAAGAAAAGCAGTGGAAGAAAATTATGATTTGTCTAACAATCATATGATCTGTGGAAATGCTGAATTTATGCTGGACTGGTTTGGAGAAAATGAAATTGATGTCATTCATTTGAATTTTTCTGATCCATGGCCAAAGAAGCATTATCATAAAAGAAGACTTTCTTCTGAAAAGTTTTTAAATATTTATAAGACACTTTTGAATGAAAATGGGAAGATATTAATGAAGACAGATAATAAAGATCTGTTTGAAGACAGTGTTCTATATTTCTTGCAGAATGGTTTTACGTTGACAGATTTCTCTGTTGATTTTAGAAGAGAAGAACATTCTGAAGATGCAATTACAGAATATGAAAGCAAGTTTATGGAACAGGGTCTGCCGATCTATCGATTGTGTGCAGTTGTTGATCATAAAGAGTGAATATCATGAAAAAAGTTATTTGTATATTGATCTTAGCGATGAGCTTATGTGGATGTACTGTAAAAAAGAACATTCATATGCAAGATGAAATTGATACTGTCTTGCAGCAGGCATTATCGGCGAAGATCTTTGATTCAAATATGAATAAACCATTGTATTCCTATTATCTTGCACCATCGATTGGCAGACACATATCTACTTCAATTTCTACAGTGCTCAATGATCATGGAAAGCGGTTTGTGATGAATTTAAATGTTGCTTCCATCACTCAGAAAGATGATGCAACGTCTAATACAGCGCTTGTCAGCTTTCTTGATCCTGTTGTTCATAGTGAAGGTGAATATGTAGACAGTGAAGAAGCAACACATCGCTATGTTGTAAACATCTATGAAAAGAATGGATGGTATATGACGGAGTTTACAAGTGATACGGTAATCTTTTATGCAGTAGAGGATGCATTAAGTTCTGTTGAAATTGTAAAAGATATGATGCAGATTGCTAGAAGTGTCAAAGTCAATGATGCGAAAGTCATTGATGCTTATGCAAATAGAAATACAGTAAATTATAAATCCGAAAAAATTGAGTTATTTAAACAAGTTATTCCTGAAAGTGGAAGAATTGAAGAACTGTTTGAAGAACCATCCAGTAAAGAAGATACATCTCAGAGAAATGAAGATGGACCAAAGCAGTTCACAAATTCTGAGGATGTTTCAGAATAAGGCTTAAAAATCATATATTTTGTGATAAAATTATTCATGGATTATTGTCACAAAACGAATATGACGGGAAAGGAGATCCATAATGTTAAAGAAATTACAGAATCTTTTATTCGAAGAAGATGATGATATGGAAGACGAAGAGGAAGAAATTGAAGAAAAACCTAAACGTGTCAAGAAAGAGCACCATGTTGTTCCAGAACAACAGCCAGTTGCAGAACCTGTTGCTCCAGCACCTGTTCAACCTGCTCCTGTCGTCAGGAATGAACAGCCATCTTTCAATAATATTGATGTAAATCAGCCAGTTGCTGAAAAACCGGTAGAACCTTCTTTTGATTCTTTATTCCAGGTAGAACAGAAAGAAGAGCCAAAGCCAGCTAAAAAGCTTGGCATTACATTGACAGAAGAAAAAGTGGAAGAAAAGCCAGTTGTGAAGCCAGCATCAAAACCAGTTGCTAAACCAGTTACAAATAGCAAGCCAAAGCCAGCGCCAACAGTAACAGGATATCAGTTTAAACCAGTTATCTCACCAATTTTCGGTGTTGATGAAAAGGATTTAAACGCTGTCAAGAATACTGCTCGCAAGTACAGTGCAACAGAAAAAATCAAGAATGATTCTAATATCACTCCAATTATTTCTCCAATGTATGGTGCAGATTCAGAAGACGCACCAAGCATGATTGCAGATACTGTTGAAAAGAGTGAAGTATTAGAAAAGACAGTTGGCAATGCGAAGAATTATAAAGCTGAAGATGATATTCCTGAATTCTCATTAGATGATATTCTATTAGCTAGTGATAATGAATTTAAAGAAGATATTCATCCAGAAGCACCTGCACCAAAAAAACAGCCAGTAAATGATCAGACAATGGTTTTAGACAAGACATTGTTCCCAGATGATGAAGGTCTAGACTAATGAATTATTATTTTATTGGTATCAAAGGAACAGGTATGTCTTCCTTGGCATGCATGTTAAAAGATCTTGGAAATGAGGTCAGTGGATCTGATCTTTCAAAGCATTTCTTTACAGAACAAGGATTGATTGAGAGAAATATTCCAATCTATGACTTTGATCCTGCAAATATCAAAGATGGTATGCATGTCATTATTGGCAATGCATTTCTAGAGGATTTTCCTGAAGTTATTGCCGCAAGAAACAATCCAACTTGTATCTGCGCTAGATATCATGAATTCTTAGGTGATTTCTTGAAGAACTATCATTTGATTTCTATTGCTGGCTCACATGGAAAAACAACTACAACAGGTATGTTGTCTACTGTAATGGGACAGTATAAGAAAACAGGATACCTCATTGGAGATGGCACAGGACATCTTGAAAAGGATACAGAATATTTCTGTCTGGAATCTGATGAATTCCGCAGACACTTCTTAGCATATCATCCTGAATATGCTATTGTAACAAACGTAGAAATCGATCATGTTGATTATTTCAAGGATGAAGCGGATTATAGAAGTTCCTATGAAGAATTTGCAAAGAACGTTACAAAAGCAATGATCATCTATGGTGAAGATGAACAGGCAAGAATGCTGCAGCTGGATGGTACAAAAGTATACTGGTATGGTCTAGAAGATACAGATGATATTCAGGCTGTCAATGTTGATGAAAGAAGTGATGGCATGGACTTTGATGTAATATTTGAAGGAAAACCATTTGGTCATTTCTCTACACCACTTGTTGGACATCACCTGTTATTGAATTCTTTAGCTGTCATTGGTGTTTCTATTCTAGAAGGAATTCCAAAAGACTTGATTGAAGAAGGCCTGTCTCATTTCAAAGGTGTCAAGAGAAGATTTGTTGTAGAAAAACATGAAGATAATATCTTTATTGATGACTATGCACATCATCCAACAGAAGTTGGCGTAACAATTGATACTGCGAGAAAAAGATTCCCTGACAAAAAACTTGTAGCGGTATTTAAACCACATCGTGCTTCTCGTGTAAAGTATTTTGCGGAAGACTTTAAGAAACAGTTGATGAAAGCTGATGCTGTTTATCTTTGTGATTTCACAAGTATTGATGACAAGCAGGATGGAACAGATATTGATATTACATATCTGCAGAAGATGATTCCAGATTCTAAGGTCATTACAGAAGATGAGAAAGGTGCAGAACTGCTCGCAAAAGAAAGACCAGCATGTTTCTTGTTTATGTCAAGTAAAGATATTTACGGATTGGCAAATCTTTTAAAGAAAATTCAATAAAATCAAGACTCATATAGTTTTCTATATGAGTTTTATTTATGAAAAAACAAGGATTTTTATCGAATAATATATACAAAATATAGATTATGTGTGAGCGCTAACAATTGGCCTTGAAAATATTTTCATTCTTCAATATAATAATCTAAGTAATTATAAAAGGAGAAGATATGGACGCATTAATTTTAGATTTAGCAAACGTGTCTGAACAGTTACTGCCTATTCTTGGGGCTGTTGCATTGATCTTTTTATGTGTATTGTTAAAAAAAGCATGGGAAATGATTGATTCAATTCATGAGACAATCAAGAATCTAGATCCAACAATCAAGGATGTAGAAAAGAGTATGGAAAAACTTCAGGCACCATTAGATACTGCGGTGAAATATTCACATTCTCTAGATAAGGTTCACGATAAAACAAGTGAAGTATTACAGAAAGCTACAGATTTTGCTTCAGAAAATGTAACAAAGATTCAATCAGCAGTACAAGAAAAATTCAACAAGGGCGAAGAAGAAATCGTGGAGGAAGAAAATCATGAGTGAAAATAATAAAAATGTTGATTTCAATGATGAAAAAGAACCTATTGATTCAATTGAACAGACAGTAGAAGATTTAAAGAAGAAAATTGCTGAACTCAGTGAAGAAAAAGAATTGGAAGCTGAAAATAATAATGAAGCTGCTGATGAAAGAATGCAGAAAATTCAGGAAATCAAAGATGCAACTGTGAACACATTGAAAAATTCAATTTCAGATATTAAAGAAAAAGCACAGAACGTATCAGCAAATCCAGATGTACAGAAGACAATCGCATATATCAAGGAAAATGCAGTCAAGGCGGTTGATCTTGCCAAAATAAAGATTGATGAAATTTCCAATGATCCAAAAGTGAAGGAATATACTGATAAAGCAAAAGAATCTGTTAAGAATGCAACTGAAACGGCAACTAAATATGTAGATGAACATCTTGATGAAAAGACAAAAGAGAATTTATCCAATGCATATGATTCCGCTAGTAAAAAAGTTGCGGAAGGTACAAAGAAAATCGTTACTGCTGCAGATGAATTCCTGAATAAGCCAGAAGTACAGGAAACTTTAGAAAAAGCAAAGAAAGGTGCAAATGATATTGTAGAAAAAGGATCAGAAGCACTCAAAAATCTATTTAAAAATTAAGAAGGAGTTTTTCATAAATGAAACGTGTAACTATTTACGATGTAGCGAAGGAAGCTGGTGTTTCTTTGGCTACGGTATCTCGAGTAATCAATGGAAGCAATGTAGTAAAAGGTGGAACAAGAGAAAGAGTTCAGGCAGCTGTAGATAAACTTGGCTATAAGCCAAATGCAATCGCACAGGGACTTGCTTTACAGAAATCCACAACAATTGGTCTTGTTGTTCCTGAAGCATCTTTTACATATACTGGACAAATCATTAATGGTTTGATCGATGTAGCTAAAATCTATAACTACAACATTATGCTTCATACGATTACTGCTGGAATTACAGATATTTCTTCTGTTGTCGAAGATATTATCAAATCTCATGTTGATGGAGTTGTAATTTATAACGATAAGTTGAAGATTGAAGAAGTAAACGAATTGTCTAAATATAATATTCCAATTGTTATGATTGGTAATCATGTCAGTGGTGAACGTTTATGTTCTGTATATGTAGATATTGAAAAAGCCATTTATGAGTTAACAAGTAAATATCTTGAAGAAGGCAAGGAAAAGATTGCAATCCTAGAAGATCGTAAGAATCCATATACATGTGATCAGATGGTCAAAGGTGCAGAAAGAGCATTTAAACAAAGAAACAAGGAATTTAATGGCTTCTTGAAGATTCCTGCTGAAGATAGAACTTCTTACAGTTTCCTGTCTAAACATTTTAAGGATCATTCATATGATTTGATTATTGCAAATCGTGACTCCCAGGCAATGGCTGTTATCAACTCTGCAAGAGAAAATCAGCTTGATGTTCCAAATGATCTGGAAGTTGTCTGCGTGATTGATTCTAAATATAACAGTGTCATGAGACCTCAGATTTCTTCATTCTCCATTCCTAGCTATGACTTAGGTGCAGTGAGCATGCGTGTGATGACAAAGATGCTGCAGAGTGAAGAAGAACAGGAAGATTCTATTGAACTGTCATATTTATTTACACCTCGTCAGTCAACTAAAGATTGACAAACGGTCGTAGTTAATTAAAATTAAATAAGCGATGAAGAGGACAAGTAGACTTTGATCTGTTGTTGAGAGAAATCCTGGGTTGGTGAAAAGGATAGAACAGATGAAATGTTGAATACACCTTGGAGCTTTCTATCTCAAAAGGTAGGACGTATCTACTACGTTACAGTGTTTTGAGTGTACACATTGTTGTGTAAACTAAGGTGGTACCGCGCTAAAAGCGTCCTTAGATGATGAGGACGCTTTTTATATGGCGTCTAGGAGGAAAATATATGAATTTTATTGAAGAATTAAAGTGGAGAGGCCTTGTAAAGGATGTTACGGACTATGATGGTCTTGTCAATGCATTAAATGATCATATGACAGTATACTGTGGTTTTGATCCAACTGCAGATTCCTTGCATGTAGGTCATCTTCAGCAGATCATTTTGTTAAGAAGATACCAGGATGCTGGTCATACACCAATTGCTTTATGTGGTGGTTTTACAGGCATGATTGGTGACCCACGTCCAACAACAGAAAGAAAGCTTTTAACACATGAAGAAGTATTACACAATGCTGAATGCATTAAAACACAGTTAAGCAAGTTCTTGAAGTTTGATGGTGATAATGCTGCTATCATGGAAAACAATAACAACTGGCTAGGTGAAATGTCATTGTTAGACTATTTAAGAGACTATGGCAAGTTATTCAATATTGCTTACATGCTTCAGAAAGATACAATCAAGAAGAGATTGGACTCTGGTTTATCTTATACAGAATTTTCTTATACAATCTTACAGGCAATGGATTTCCTGCATTTATATCAGAAATACCAGTGCCGTATTCAGATTGGCGGTTCTGATCAGTGGGGCAACTTAACAAGTGGAATGGAACTTATCCGTAAGGTTGAAGGAGATGAGGCAAAAGTCTGGGGCATCACTTCACCATTGATTACAAAGAGTGATGGTTCTAAGTTTGGCAAGTCTGAAGGCAAGAATATCTGGCTGGATCCTGAAAGAACAAATGCTTATGAATTCTATCAGTTCTGGCTGAATACACCAGATACAGATGTTGTAGACTATTTGAAGCGTCTATCATTAAGATCTGTTGAAGAAATTGAAGCATTAGCGAAGTGCGTTGAAACTGCTCCTGAAAAGCGTGAAGCACAGATGGCATTGGCAGAAGAACTCACAGAAATGGTTCATGGCAAAGAAGGTGTAGAAAAAGCAAAGAAGATCACAGAAACTTTCTTCCATGGTGATATCATGACATTATCTAGTGAAGAATTAAAAGAAGGTCTTGTAGATGCTAAGAAAACACATTGTGAAGATGGTACATTGTTAATTGATGCACTTGTAGCTGCTGAAATTGCCAAGAGTAAGGGTGAAGCAAGAAGACTCATCCAGCAAAGTTCTATTTCTGTCAATGGAAATAAGGTAAATGATCTTGAGGCAAAGCTTCTGAAGAGCGATGCTGTCAATGAAGAATTTACAATCTTGAAAAAAGGTAAAAAGAATTACTTTGTAATTACATTCTAATCGTATTGTCTAAGATGGAAGGTACTCTTCCATCTTTTGTGTTATAATCTCTAGCGAGGTATAGAATGAATATATTCACAAAACTTTTACTGGCGTTTGTTATTTTTTTGTCTGGATGTGGAAAATCACCACAGAAAGTGAATGATGAAAAGATTGAAGAGTATCAAACGTATTATGATATTGTCAATAAGACACAGAAGTTTAAAGATTCTAGTGAGAATTTTAATATTGCCTTAGAAATGAGCCAGATACCAGATGGTACATATCGTTACGCAATTGTTGTAGATGATGCAAAAATTGCAATGTATGATGTTGTAATGATCGCAGTTGAAAATAACACACCATATGATGATGCGGATAAAATGATGCCATCTTTAGGTATTTTTGAAGACAGCTGTTCTTTGATTCCTGGGCAAGTCAATACTTCCCAAGGATATGCAAAAGGCCTTGCCATGAGTGGGGAATGCAGTGAAGATGGTGTGGATCTAGAAATTTTAGTACAGTATAAAAATGCAAAACGTACAAAAGAAACAAGAGAATTCTTTTCCTATCATTTAAATACTGAAGGATATGAATACAAGAAAGCAGAAAAGGAGTAAGTGATGAGTGATAAAACAAAAAAGAAAGTAAAACAAGGTTTTATTGCGGGTTCTTTAACTTCTTCTGCAGGTGTATTTATTTCTAAACTGATTGGGATGTTTTATATCATTCCTTTTAAACAGATCGTAGGACAGGCGAACCTGTCTTATTATTCTGCAGCATATACATATTACAATGTACTTTTACAGATATGCAGTGCTGGACTTCCATTTGCAATTGCCGCAATTGTCGCAAAATACGCAAATAAAAATGACTATAAAACTGTGGTTCTTGTTAGAAAGCTTTCAACAGCAATCTTGATGGTTTCTGGATTTGTGATTTCCTTATTATTTATTTTGATTTCAACACCACTTGCACATAGTGTATTGGGATCTCAGGCAACAGACACAGATATTATTCGTATGCGTAATACGTTTGTGATTCTTTCTTTAGCATTGTTTATTATTCCTGTTGTGTATTCATATCGTGGATATTATCAAGGAATGAAAGAATTAAAGATTTATGCCAACACACAGATTACAGAACAGTTAGCACGTGTTTTATTCTTATTGGGTGTTGGTGCAATTGTTGTATATATCTTTCATATGGATCAGATTCTTGGTATCTATGCTGCCGTTTTAGGTACAAGTATTGGTGGTATATTTGCTTTGATCCAGTTGATGTTCTTTGATCGAAAACATTTTCCTGAAATTGAGCAGTTAGCAGAAAAACAGCAGGAAGAAGCAGTAGACAAATATGAAATCTTAAAAGAATTTATTATCTTTTCTATTCCATATCTGCTTGTTTCCATTCTTGGTAACTCTCAAACATTGATTAATACGCAATTTTTTATTCCAGCTGCGACAAAGCTAGGTATGGGATATGATGAAGCAAAACTGATTTATTCAATCATTGAGACAAACTGTGATAAATTAACATCGATTCCACAGGTTCTTTCTATTGGTTTCAGTGCAGGTATTGTTCCTTATATGACAGTATCTTTAGAAAACCATGACTTTAAAGCATTGAATATCAATATTGAAGACTGTCTGGATACCGTACTTTATATTGGTTTACCTGTATGTTTTGCGATGGCTGCCTTAGCAGAACCAATTTACTTTATTATGTATGGCGGCAATGAATTAAAGTATGGTGTAACTTGTCTGCAATGGTCAAGTTTACTTGGATTCTGTACAACAATGACACCAATCTGTAATTCCATGATGCTGACATTAAGATTTAGAAAACAATCCATTTTCTACCTGGCATGTGGATTTGCGATTAAGTGCATAACATTCTATCCATTGATGGCAATTATGGGATATACAGGTGCAATTGTATCCAGCTGTCTATGTTCTGCAACGATTATCATTGCGTCCTTATTGAAAATCAGAAAAGAATTTTCTATCAAATATCGCCGTATCATTAAACGTATGATTCGTATTATGATTTCGTGTCTGGCAATGAATGGCGTATTTGCATTATATAACTTCTTTGGACCTGGCTGGGTTGCGTATGGAAGAATTGTATGTCTATTACAACTGGCAGTTGTTGGTATATCAGGAATTGTTGCATATGTGCTTGTATCAGATATGATGAAATTGCCAAAGGCTGTTTTCCATATTTCGCTGAAAGGCATGTGTAATCGTTTATTACGTAGAGGTGCAAGATGAGACTTGATCGAATGTTAAGCAACGCGCACGCTGGTACAAGATCACAGGTAAAAAAGCTTGTGAAAGAAAAGCGTGTGAAGGTCAATGGTGTACTTGCGAAAACTTCAAGTATGCAGATTGATGAGGTGAATGATGAAGTGACATTAGATGATATTCCTGTCATCTATGAAGAACACATGTATCTAATGCTGCATAAACCAGCAGGATATATTAGTGCAACGGAAGGTAATGTTCCAACAGTCATGGATCTGATCTATGAAGATAACAATGGTTTGTTTCCATGTGGAAGATTAGATAAAGATACAGAAGGATTGCTGCTCATAACAAATGATGGACCTTTAGCACATACTTTATTATCTCCAAAGCATCATGTAGAAAAAGAATATTATGTTGAACATGCATTAGATATGAGTGAAGATGATATTGTTCGATTGCAGTCAGGTATTTCCTACAATGGAGAATCATACAAACCAGCCAAGGTAAATATGATTTCACCAAGAAGCTGTACGTTAACAATTACAGAAGGCAAATATCATGAAATTAAATTCATGTTCCAGGCTTTAGGAGATAAAGTCACATATCTAAAACGTTTGCGTATGAAAAACCTGGTCTTAGATGAAAGCTTAAAACCAGGTGAATATCGTTATTTAACGGAAGAAGAAATTGCAGATCTTAAAGCAGACGAACAGTAATGTCTTCTGGGAGATCCCATTTTCCATTTAAAGCATACTGCTTTAAGAATGTAATGACCTGCTGCGTTAATTCATTAGGTGTAGAAGAGCCACTCGTAACTGCGATGCGGTTCTTTTCTTTTACCATTTCTTCTTTGAGATCTTTGATGGAATCAATGAGATATGCTTCTTTGATACCGGATGCTAATGCAATTTTTCTAAGCTGATTAGAATTGTTGCTGCGGGCATCTCCGACAACAATGAGTACATCTGTATCTTTTAGATGCATAACAGCTTCCTGCCGAACTCTTGTTGCATTGCATATTTCTTTTGCAACAATTGCATCTGGATATTTCTTTAGACATTCTTCAATGATTGCAGAAGTATCTAAGATGGAAAGTGTTGTCTGATTTGTAATTAATACATTTTTTAATCCATCTAATCTTTGGATATCTTCACAACTTGTGATAAGATGTACACGCTTGGAAAGGGAGACTGTTCCCTCTGATTCTGGATGACCTTTTTTTCCAATGTATAGTACATCCCCATCTTGTTGAATGTGCTGTTTTACAAGGTCATGTGTCTTAATGACATCCAGGCACGAAGCGTCAACTACTTTTAGACCTTTGCGGATAGCTTTCTCTTTTACATCATCACTAATACCGTGTGCTGTAAAAATAACGATGCCAGAGTCGATTCTATCGAGCAGTTCACTTCTTGTTTTTCCTGCTTCTTCGACAAAGCGGATGCCAATAGCTTTGCAAGCATCAACAACAAATTGATTGTGAACAATCATCCCAAGCATATATACAGGGGTATCGGGATTGTCCTGTGCTGTTTTACGTGCTATCTGAATCGCACGAACAACACCTTGGCAATACCCACGTGGAACAACAGAAATAATTTCCATAAAGACACCTCTCTCAATTACAGAATTCTAGTATAATCATTATAGGTGATAAAATGAAAAAATTTGAAGATTTTAATTTAAAAGAGTATACAAAAAAATTTATTGAAGTAAATCACTTCACACAGCCAACACCAATTCAGGAAGATGTTATTCCTAGCAGCTTAAGAGGAAAGGATGTCATTGGATTGAGTGCTACAGGTTCTGGTAAAACACATGCATTTTTAATCCCAATCCTTGAAAAGATTGATGTGGATTGCAATGAATGTCAGGCAGTAATCACTGCGCCTACACGTGAACTTGCTTTTCAGATCTATGAAATGGCAAAAGTCATGTGTGATGTATTACCAGCATTAAGAGTATCTTTATATGTTGGTGGACAAGATAGAGAAAAAGACATTGAAAAGCTGAATAAGCAACAGCCACACATCGCAATTGGTACACCAGGTAGAATCAAGGATCTATTCTTGAATGAAGGTGCTTTGCGTATTGATAAAGCTAAGATCTTAGTTGTTGATGAAGCGGATATGACATTAGAATATGGCTTCTTAGATGAGATTGATGCATTTGCGGGCAGAATGAGTGAGAATCTACAGATGATGGCTTTCTCAGCTACAATGCCTGATCAGTTGAAACCGTTTATTAAAAAGTATATGCATCATCCAGTAACATTCCAGATTGGGGAAGCAGTACGTTTCAATCCAGATATTACACATGTTCTTGTTCCTTGTTATCATCATAGTTTTACAGAAACAATCATGTCAATTCTTCCGGGTTTCCAGCCTTATGTTTGTTTGATTTTCGCAAATACAAGAAAAGAAGCGAGTACAATTGCAGAAGAATTAAGAAAGAATGGCTTAAGTGTTTCTGAAATTCATGGTGATTTGACAAGCCGTCAAAGAAAACAGTCCATGAAAGCAATCGCTACAGGGGAAAATACATATGTTGTGGCAACTGACCTTGCAGCACGTGGTATTGATATTGCAGAAGTAACACATGTTATTTCCTGTGGTTTTCCTAACGATCTGGAATACTATGTACATCGTGCGGGTAGAACAGGTAGAGCTGGAAGCAAGGGTACATGCTTTGCTTTATATCATGAAGAAGATGATGCAGCAATTCGTTCTTTACAGAAGCGTGGTATCAAGTTTGAACACCGTAGATTTAAGAATGGTACATGGAATGATTTGAGAGGATATGGTATCAAGTATCAGAGAAAAGATGATACGGAACTTGATAAGAAGATTGCCATGGTTTATAACAACAAGAAAAATACAAAAGTAAAACCTGGCTATAAGAAAAAGAGAAAGAACGCGATTGCGAGAATCTATCAGAAGAAGAAAAGAGAAATGATTCGTTCTAAGATTAGAGAAGAAAAGAAAGCAATGTATAAAGAACGAGCAAGAAAAGAAAGAGAAGGATTAGAATGATCATCGGTTCTCACGTACAGATGAAATCACCAAAGTATCTTGAAGGTGCTGTAGAAGAAGCTTTGTCGTATGATGCGAATGCATTAATGCTTTATACAGGTGCGCCACAGAATACACGTCGTGTTGATATAGACAAGATGCATATTGCGCAGGCACATGCATTGCTGAAAGAACATGGAATTCCATTTGATAGAATGATTGTTCATGCACCATATATCATCAATCCCGCAAACTCTGTAAAAAAAGAAGTTGGTGAACTCGCTGTCAGTTTTCTTGAACAGGAAGCAATTCGTACTAAAGCACTTGGTGCAAAATACATGGTTCTCCATCCAGGTTCTTATACGACATCAACGCTAGAGCAGGGCTTACAGACAACAATTGATCATCTGAATGCAACGCATATTCCTGAAGGTATTGTGATCTGTTTAGAAACAATGGCAGGCAAAGGCAGCGAAGTTGGGTATCAATTGGAACATCTTGCATATATTCTTGCACATTTGAATCAGAAAGATTCTTACGGTGTATGCATGGATACATGTCATATGCATGATGCGGGATATGACATGTCCCATTTTGATGACGTTTTAGATGAATTTGATCGTCTTGTTGGTTTAGATAAACTGCATGTCATTCATTTGAATGATTCAAAAAATGTACAAGGTGCAAGAAAAGACCGTCATGAAAATATTGGAAAAGGCTATCTTGGATTTGAAACACTGCATGCAATCGCACATCATCCAAGAGTTGCACATGTTCCTAAGATTTTAGAAACACCATACATTGATGGAAAAGCCCCATACAAAGAAGAAATACAATTATTAAGACAACAATAAAAAGGAGCACTGCTGAGACTGCTGAAAAAGTCCTTCAAATAAAACCTCACAAAAAACAGTGAGGTTTTAATTTAAATGCTTTAAACTAGCGGCTAGTTATGCTATAATATAGCTGTGAGGTAAGGACTATGAGATCTAAAAATGACAAAGCCAAATATGATATGGATTACCAGAAAAGCAAGATGACAAGAGTAACTGTATGGTTTAATCTTGACAAGGATAAAGATATTATTTCGTGGCTGGACAAATCCAAAGCATCTAAATCTGAAATCATAAAAAAAGCACTGAGAAATGAAATGAATCGCAGCGAGGATAGCTTATGATCAAACAGGAAGGTATGATTCTCAGTCCCTATATCGATCTTTACGACATAATCATTCCAGAAGATCACGAGCTCCGGCAGCTGAATGAGCTCGTGGATTTCAGCTTTGTAGATGATCTGCTGAAACACACATACACTTCCGGCAACGGCAGACCAGGATACAGGCCGCAGGTCATGTTCAAATACCTTATGCTTAAGCGGATGTATGAGCTTTCTGACAGAGATGTTGTTGAAAGAACACGTACAGATATGGCGTTCAAATATTTTCTTGGTCTTGCACCCGAAGAAGATGTAATTGAATTTTCAAGTCTTACCAAGTTCAGAAAACTGCGCCTGAAAGATGAATCCGTCATGGATGCCCTGATTTCAAAGAGTGTACAGACAGCAGCAGAGAACGGAATCAAACTGTCTAAAACCATTATTGTTGATTCCACGCATACAGAAGCCAGATATGGAACAAAAAGTGCACGAGAATACCTTCTTGAAGTTTGTAAAAATCTCAGAAAGAAAGTATACAGCGTAAATGAAGAATATGTGAAACAGATGCCAAAAAAACCAGACAACAACAGAATCGGACTGTATGAAGAAGTAGTTGACTACTGCGAAAGAGTATACAGGCTGGTTGATGATGATGAAAGTTTAAAGGCATATAAGAACATACAAGAAAATATGAATCTTCTCCGTGAAACGCTGGATGATGTAAATGAAGAGCTGACCTACTCTAAAGACAGTGATGCCAAGACGGGACACAAAACTGCAGACACAGAATTCTTTGGGTATAAGACACATATCGCAATGACTCCAGAAAGAATTATTACAGCTGCTGCTGTCACTTCCGGAGAGAAGCACGACGGAAAGGAACTTGCATCTTTAGCAGACAAGACAGAAGCTAACGGAATAGATGTTGATAATATTGTTGGAGATGGAGCATATTCTGAAAAGGAAAATATAGAGTATGCAAATGAAAATGAAATCAATCTTGTATCGAAGCTAAGCAAAACAGTATCATCCGGAAACAGGAAAAACGCCCTTGATGGAGAATTCAGCTATAACAAAGACGCAAAAATGTATGTATGCCCGGCAGGACATATGGCAATTCATAAATCTAAAACCGGTGCAAAAAATCCAAATAAGCCACAGCGTGAATCCTGCTTTTTCGATGTGAAAAAATGTGTCCAATGCCCGCTGAGGGAGAAATGTGGATATAAAGAAAATCAGAAAAGCAAAACATATAACATCACAGTAAAGATGAGTAAAATACATCAGGATCATCAGGACAGGCAACAGACAGAATATTATCAGGAGCTGGCTGGTGAACGTTACAAAATAGAAGCTAAAAATGCGGAGCTAAAAAAAGAACATGGATATGCACATACTGTATATGCAGGAATAAACGGGATGATGCTTCAGGCAGGTGTCACCATTTTTGTGGTGAATTTAAAAAGAATATTGAAGCTGAAAAAAAGATAGATAAGCAAAAATATATTGATAAAAACCAAATAAAACAGGTATATACCTCAAATGTAGAACGCCAAATTAAATACACATAAAACCAATAATATGTTCAAATTAAATAAAAAAACGATGCAGAGAAAAGACTAA
>QQXM01000170.1 GCA_014610835.1 Erysipelotrichaceae bacterium 7770_A6 | reverse complement strand
CCATATGATCGATGTACCAGTAAGCTTATTTTGTTATTATTTGCTTCCACTCGTGCATTACTGATTCCTGTTTCTATGAAATTCAGTATGTATTCTTCATGTCGTTTGATTTTTCTGCTTAGTTCCACGAATGAGTCTATTTTTGATTTGCTTGCCCATGACATCCAATTCTTTAATTCTGACTCCTTTTATAAGTGCTATTTATCTACTATTATTATACAATATTTTCTATTAAAAATCAACCATATAATGTGACATAGCCTATTTGTTTATCGTTGTATCTATTTTGATTTATCTCGTGAATATATTTGCGACATTATATTTAGGCGGCTTGTTAACAATGAAAACAATGTCAACGTTATTGATTGGCAGTATCATTCCAATCTGTATTTGTGGAGTCATTTCTGTATTCTATTACAGAAGCGCTGTATTGAAGAAGTAACAGGAGAATTTGTATGAAAGAAAATATTGTATTAGAAGCAGTTCATTTAAAGAAAGTATATAACTATGCGACACCAAATGCGTTTGAAGCATTGCACGATATCAACTTCCAGGTACATGAAGGAGAATTTGTAGGTATCATGGGGCCAAGTGGTTCTGGTAAATCTACATTTATCAATAATATTTCTACAATTGATGAATGTACGGAAGGTAAAGTATTGATCAATGGCAAGAATGTCAGATCCATGTCTGCCAATGAAATTGGACATTTCAGATACCAGAATCTAGGATTTATCTTCCAGGATTTTAATTTGTTAGATACTCATACAATGTATGAAAATATCTCTATGCCTTTAGCACTTGCACATGTACCAAAGGCAGAAATTGAAAAAAGAGTAAACAATCTGGCAAATGAGCTTCAGATTACGTCTTTGCTTTATAAATACCCAAATGAATGTTCTGGTGGTCAAAGACAGCGTGGAGCTATCTGCAGAGCACTGATCAATAATCCACATATCATTGTTGCGGATGAACCTACAGGTAATCTAGACTCTGTGAATTCTAGTGAATTATTACAGTTACTGCAGAAGATGAATAAAGAAAATGGCGTAACGATTGTTATGGTTACACATGATCCACTCATTGCTTCCTTTACAACACGTCTTGTTTATATCAAGGATGGGAATATTGAAACAGTACTGGATAAGGGCGATATGAATCAGGATGAATATTTCAACCAGATTGTAGAACTCAATTCTAGAGAATCTAGGGAAATTTTAGCGAAATAACAAATAGAATCGGACAAAATTTGTCCGATTTCTTTCTTATTTCATACCGAAGTGAACGTAAATATTGTAAAATACGTGTATAAAATACAGAGTAGCGTCGAAAACTCGACTCTAAGAAGCTATCACTCGATAAAAAATCGATGAAATAGAAAAAAGGTGCGAACAAGG
>QQXM01000169.1 GCA_014610835.1 Erysipelotrichaceae bacterium 7770_A6 | reverse complement strand
ACTTGCACCACCCCATAAAAAATCTTTTGGAAATTTTGAAATAATAAATTACCTATTGTAAGAAGTATAGCTTATATATTACGAAATAAAATTCCAAAAGAGCATGAAGTACAACATAATTTTCTATATTTCTAACAATCTTATTTTAGAATTGTTAAAAAGCAAAATGTCCATAACATTACATAAAGGTCATCAAAAAACATAATCGAATTAGAATATTTTCTTCAAAAATTTTATCGGCTAACATACAATCGTGTGGTTGTAGATTAGCCGATCCTTTTATTGCACAAATCATTTCAATCCCATAACAGTAGAAGCTACTGCCTGCAAAGTTTTTGTATTCATCTTTACTTTTTCTTGATGCATTTTGCCATAATCTTTTCCATGTCTTCATAGTCACACATAAAAGATTTTTTGCTGGCTATTAACATTTCTTCTTTTGATGCTTTTTCAAAATAGATTAAGTACCCATTTTTCAATGCTAGAGAACGAATAAATTCTCTTTGACTGCGTCCATTTCCTTCTCTAAACGGATGCAGCGCATTGATTTCAGAGAAATAATACGCTAACCGTTTAGTGAACATATACTCTTCCAGTCCTGCTAAATAATATTCTTCCTTAAGTTTCGAAAAAATTGCATCAGCCTGGCTCGAAATAAATCTGACATTACAAAACGTATTCCCTTTCGCAATGTCTACTGTTCTTATTTTTCCTGCCCAATCGTACACATCTTGAAAAATATAAGCATGAATAGGCTGCAAATGTTTGAGATCAAATTTTCCTTCTATTGGTTTATCAATCAATTCCAATAATCTAAGCATTGTCAGCTTCCGTTCAAATATTTGAAGCTTATTAGGATCTCTTATATCAAGCTTATTGACTAGTACATCTGAATCAGGATAACAATATTTTGTATCCGACATATTATAGCTCGCTTAAAATTTTAGCTCGTGCTTCATCAATACTCATCTTACCGTTCTTAATCTCCTGCAGCATGCTAAAATCACTGTCACTCAACTTTAGACCTTCCATCTTTAAAGTTGCGGCTACTTCATTTACTTTTTCTTCATCCGTATATGATGACTTTGTCAGCTTAACTGAAAAAGGGATTCCTTCCTGTATGATCAACTGATTCAGTGCCATATTGATATACGTAGACATATTAAGACCAAGTTTTTCTAAAATGTTTGTTGCGTTTTCTTTTACACTCTCAGGTGTTCTCGCTTGAACAATTCCCATATTTTCCATAAAAGAACCTCTCTTTTGTGTATTTATTATATGACATTGTCAATACATCATCAATTATTGTCATTTTCAAAAAGACAAAAAAGCATTGCTGTAATAACAGTTTCATCCAAAGATACTTCGACACCACCATAAGACGTCTTATTACTTTTATGATGCAAAATCTAAAATAAGAATGTAGGTTAATTTAACAGTTCAACATTAATTGATTTCAAGTTAAATTTTGTTGTTTCACCAGAGACGAAAAGTCAAGGACTTTTTCATCAAATTCAAAAAGAAGTCACATTTTGCGGACTTCCTCACGGAGCAGACGCTTGATTTTGTCCTCCATTGTCTCCTTGGCGGTCTCGCTGAAATGCACACGGACGATATAGGTTGTCTTGCCGATCTGCTTTCTCACAGTCGGGCAAGGGGTACTGTTGGTTGCGGTATTGTTCATTCAAAATCCTCCTGTAAATGAAAAATGCCCGGTGACTGTTCATCATCGGGCGGTGTCAGTATGAGGGAACAAGGCAAGGCGGCAACATTAAGGTATCTATAAAACCCTTGCCGTCTTTGCCACGCTTGCCGTGTTCCTGTTGTCAGTTTCGGAGATAGCAGACCCATGCGGTGCCGTCTTTCTCGGTCACAAGTCTGTCCCCGATACGGCTCTTTGCCGTTCTCATGGTGCGTGAGGAAATCCCACGCTCATTGACTGCCTTTTCCAGCTCTGCGCTCGGCATACGCTTTCCATCTGCAAGCAGTTCCAGAATGAGCATTTGCGCCTGTGCGGTCTTGCTTTCGGTCTTGGCGGTGTCCGTCCCGGCAAGAAGCTCGTCAGCGGTAATGTCATAAGCTCCTATCCATTCAAAGCCTTTCTCGTCTCCCAGAGAAAAGGCAAGGGACTGTCCGGGCGGCGCAAGGGAGCTTTTCTCATGGATAAGCACCCTTGTTGTGGGGCTGTCCTTCAGCTTACCGATAAAGAGCAGACTGCGGACTGCCGCCGTAATGTCGATAGACCCCAATCCCCGATAGGTGCTTTGCGTTCCTGCGGCTTTGTTCAGGTGTCCAATCAGCACGATAGCGCACCCGGTAGCCTGTGCAATGTCTCCCAGACTGCGGAATATCGGGCGCACCTCGTTTGCCCTGTTCATGTCCACATCTGTGCCCAGAAACGCCTGTACCGGGTCAATGATAACCAGCCTTGCGTTGTTTTCCCGGATTGCCCTTGCTATGCGCTCATCGGCAAGGGTCAGCGGTGTGTCCCTATCGTCAATGACAAGCACTCTTTCAAGGTCTGCTTCCGCTTCCATCAGTCGGGGCTTGACGGTATCGCCCAGACCGTCCTCTGCGGTCTGGTAGATGATGTTGAAAGGCTCAAGGGTCTCCATACCGGGTAAAGGCTTTCGGTTGGTACAAGCCGCCGCAAGACGCATGGCAAAGTAGGTCTTGCCCTCGCCGGGGTTGCCCTGTATAATCGTCAGCTTTCCAAAGGGGATATAGGGAAACCATAGCCAATCCACGCTCGTCAGCTCCACATCTGCCATGCGGAGCATGGTGTAGAACGTCACATTAAATACACTAAGAAAATCAAATTAAATGCCAGAAGACATAACGTGAAATTCCGAAGTATTCAA
>QQXM01000168.1 GCA_014610835.1 Erysipelotrichaceae bacterium 7770_A6 | reverse complement strand
GTTTGGGAATTTGCTGGATTTGTTAACATCCCCCAATTTCTTTCATTTATCTCTTGACTTCCTTATAGTTAAATTCTCCATGTGAGAATTCTTCACTCCAGATAGGAGTAAACTGCCAGGCGTTATCAATTCTTTTCATAAAATGATTCCTTTCATTAAGATGTCTAATAGATCGTGTAGAGATTGTTGATAGGTATGTGTATCATCACTAGATGACAACAAAGAATTCATACTGGAAGTGATGATAATTTCAATCATATACAGTGGAATATCTCGTAAGATATGTGCGTCAATGCCTTGCTGGATAAAAGCAAAGACAGGTTCCCAGTCACTTTTTAAATGATGATTGATAGATGCAAATACAGCAGGATATTGTGTAGATAATGGTTCTAGCTGTTTGAAATCAATGGATGCAATATCGGTTGGCATCGCAATTAATAACTGGGATAATTTTTCAATGTATGGCAGATCGGAAGATAAGATTTGTTTTTTGTTTTCCTGAATCAATGCAAAACCATATTCCACGATACCTTGTAAAAGAGATTCTTTAGAGTCAAAGTATCTGTAGATTGTTTTTTTAGCAATATGCAGGTTTTTGGCAATATCGTTCATTGTGAAGGATAGACCTTTGATGCGATATAAATTGATTGCTTCTTGAATGATTGTTTCTTTCATGTGGAAACCCATTGTTCCTTCCAAGTTTCCATTGTAGAGCAATGTAAACGGTTACACAAGAAGAAAATGACTGAATTGATATGAAAAATTATATATTTTGGAAAAACGGGGCAAAATGGTACTCAAAAGCTGAGAAAAACGGGGCAAAATAATGTATGATAAAGAAAAAGGAGTGCTTCAGACAATGTCATTAAGTTAAGGCAAATAAATTCTTAGTGATATTAATTGAAAATTCAAGAAAACAAATCTTTAGCGAAGGTTAACAGCTTTTCTATAAGATTTGTTTTTTAATTCCTGAAATCATTGATTTTCAGGAATGCTGAAAAGCCAGTAATCAAGGATGAAAAGACGGGTGTAACATTAGAAGAAGGTAAGGATTACGAAATCGTATATCCA
>QQXM01000022.1 GCA_014610835.1 Erysipelotrichaceae bacterium 7770_A6 | reverse complement strand
ATATTTCATCAAAAAAAGAGCCTTACCTGTTGCCAGGTAAAACCCTATATTATTGATTTTGCTTAACTTAATGACATTGGTATTGGCAGTCTTCTTTTTAATGAACGGAATATTCATCGTGTTTCCAAAATGCTTTTGTGTAATGTATTTCTTTACTTTTACTAGTGGAGTCTTTATAATTTTCATGTTTTGAATACAAGTCGTATATACTTTCAGATGTGGTGAAAGCGTTTCTACCAGGCTGCCGTAATAGCCTGACTACGATGGAACTTTTTTCATTTACTTCTGTATTTACAGAAGTTTTTTTCGTTTTTGAATATATACTTGTCATTTAAAAATGCAAATAGGGATGTATCTATAAATTGAATGTGGAGGCATAGATATGAAATTATTGGTAGATGCGATTTTAGACAAAGGAAAGATATTGGAAGGTAACATTTTAAAGGTGGACGCGATTATCAATCACCAGATTGATCCGGTTTTAATGGACCAAATAGGTGAGGAATTCTATAACCATTTTAAAAATAAAGGAATTACAAAAGTAATTACGGTGGAATCTAGCGGGATTGCTCCTGCGATGATGTGTGCTTTGAAATTGAATGTTCCACTGTTATTCTTGAAGAAAGCACAGCCAAGTACAATGGCAAATCCTTTAACTTCTGAAGTATTTTCTTATACAAAAAACAAACAGTATACTCTTTGTGCTGAAAGAAGTTTTATCGATGATAACGATAAGCTATTGTTTATTGATGATTTCTTAGCGAACGGGGAAGCATTTAGAGGTGTTGAAAAAATTATTCAGCAGACAAATGCAGAACTTGCTGGTGTTGGTATTTTGATTGAAAAATCATTCCAGTCCGGACATGACTATATCGTGAACAAAGGGTATGATTTCTATTCTTTAGCTAACATTACTTCATTTGATGATGGAAAGATCACATTTGCGGAATAGTGGATTATATGAGTGATAAAAAAATCGAAAATGTATTTCAGTTAGATGGGCAAGTACCTCTAAAAACAGCGATTCCTTTTGGCTTGCAGCATGTATTGGCAATGTTTGTGGCAAACTTGTCTCCAATTGCAATTATTTGTGCAGCTGCGCAGCCTGCTCTAAGTACAGCTGAAATTGCTATGCTGGTACAGAATGCAATGTTTGTTGCGGGAATTGCTACAATGATTCAATTATATCCAGTGTGGAAAGTTGGTTCTAAATTACCAATTGTTATGGGTGTAAGTTTCACATTCGTTACAATTTTAAGTACGATTGCTGCAAACTATGGTTATCCAACAGTCATTGGATGTGTCATGATTGGTGGTATTTTTGAAGGAACATTAGGACTTTTTGCAAAATACTGGCGTAAACTGATTTCTCCAATTGTAGCCGCATGCGTTGTTACTGCGATTGGTTTCTCATTATTTACTGTTGGTGCGCGTTCTTTTGGTGGTGGATATGCAGATGATTTTGGTGCACCTAAGAATCTGCTTTTAGGAACAGTTACACTAGCAACTTGTCTTTTATGGAATATCAAGGCAAAAGGATATTTAAAACAGTTATCAGTTTTAGCGGGGTTAACAGTTGGATATATTGTTGCAATCTTTATGGGAAAAGTTGATTTAAGTATTATTTTTGCGGATGGTTTGATTTCTTTACCTGAATTTTTGCCATTTAAACCAGTATTTAATATTGGTGCAATTGTTTCTGTTTGTATTATTTACTTAGTATCTGCTGCTGAAACGATTGGTGATACAACTGCATTGGTTGCTGGCGGATTAGAGCGAGATATTCAGGATCATGAAATTTCAGGCTCTTTGGCTTGTGATGGATTTGCATCAACAATTTCTTCCTTGTTTGGTTGTCCACCTGTAACTTCTTTTTCACAAAATGTTGGTTTAATTAACATGACAAAAGTAGTGAATCGTTTTACAATAGCTACTGGTGCAGTTGCTATGATTCTAGCTGGATTGCTTCCACCAATTGGAAACTTCTTTGCATCTTTGCCTGAATCTGTATTGGGTGGATGTACACTAATGATGTTTGGAACGATTTTATTTTCTGGTGTTGAAATGCTGGCAAAAGCAGGCTTCAACCAGAGAAACAGCATTATTGTTTCTTTATCATTAGCAATTGGTATTGGATTTACAACATCTAGTGAAATTGGATTGTGGGCATATTTTCCAGAAGTTGTACAGTCTGTATTTGCGACAAATGTTGTAGCAGTAGTATTTGTAGTAGCGATTGTTTTAAATTTGATTCTTCCAAAAAATATGGAAGTAAAATCTGAAAATAAATAGGAGAATTGTTGAATCTATGCTATATGATGTAATGATTGTTGGAGCAGGGCCTGGTGGTATTTTCTCTGCGTATGAGCTTGTAAAAAACAACGACAATTTAAAAATTGCGGTGTTTGAATCAGGGAATACTTTAGAAAAGAGAAAATGTCCAATTGATGGAAAAAATATTAAGACATGTGTTCATTGTAAAACATGTGCCATCATGAATGGATTTGGTGGTGCTGGTGCATTTAGTGATGGAAAATATAACATTACAAATGAATTTGGTGGAAATTTATATGAATACGTTGGCAGAAAAGAAGCTTTGGATCTAATGCATTATGTAGATGAAATTAACTGTTCTCATGGTGGAAAAGATACAAAATTGTATACAACAGCGAACACGTCTATCAAAAAATTGTGTATGCAGAATGATCTGCATTTATTAGATGCGAGTGTTCGTCATTTAGGTACAGATATTAACTACATTGTATTAAAGAATTTATACAATGAATTAAAAGACAAGGTTGATTTCTATTTCTTGTCTAAAGTTGATAAAATCAATCATGTAGATGATCAATATGAAGTAATCACAAATGGAACTTCTTATTTTGGTAAGAAATGTATTGTTTCTACAGGCAGAAGTGGAAGTAAATGGATGCAGACGATTTGTTCTGATCTAGGCATTGAAACGAAATCTAATCGTGTGGATATTGGTGTGCGTGTTGAAGTTCCTAGTCTGGTATTTTCACAATTAACAGATGAATTGTATGAAAGCAAAATTGTGTATCGTACAAAAAAATTCCAGGATAAAGTGCGTACATTCTGTATGAACCCTAGAGGTGTTGTTGTAAATGAAAATACAAATGGGATTGTGACTGTGAATGGACATTCTTATAATGATCCAGCTTTATATACAGACAACACAAACTTTGCATTACTTGTATCTAATAAATTTACTGAACCATTCAAGAGTTCTAATGAATATGGTGAAAGTATTGCACGTTTATCTAATATGTTAGGTGGAGGCGTTATTGTTCAAAGATTCGGTGATTTGATTCGTGGACAAAGATCAAACAAGCATCGTATTGATGGTTCCTTCTTGACGCCTACATTAGCAGCTACACCAGGTGATTTATCTCTTGTCATTCCAAAGCGTCAATTAGATGATATTATTGAAATGATTTATGCATTAGATAAAGTTGCTCCTGGAACAGCGAGTGATGATACATTGTTATATGGTGTAGAAGTAAAATTCTATAACATGGATGTTGATGTTGATAACAATCTTGAAACAAAGCATAAAGGCTTATATGTGATTGGAGATTGTTCTGGTGTTACGCATTCATTATCACATGCAAGTGCAAGTGGTGTGTATGTTGCTAGAAAGATAACAGAAAGCTTTCAATAAAAGATGAAAAAACCGCATGTGCGGTTTTTTTTGTTAAAGTATTCCAATTTCTTGTAAGAATAGTTTGCCTGCTTTTGATAATGTATGATCTTTTCGCTTGAGAAACACACTTGTGATGAACATACCGGGATCATTGATTGAACGTACAACCATATCACTTGTTTTTGAGATATCAGCATCTGAATATGGAATGAGTGCAACTGCATTGAATGTTCTTGCCCATTCAATAGCAGTTTCATTGATTGATGTGATGATAGAAATGTTTGGTGCTAAAGCATGTTGACCAAAGACTGTATATATAATATTGGAAATATCAAATGGAATGGAAAGTGGATGACCTGAAAATTCGTTGATTTCAATTGGTTTCGTCTCATTTGAAAGAGGATGATCTGGTGGTATGACAGCTACGATATCATCCTTTTCATATGGGAAAGTTTCTAGTGTACCAAATTGTGGAATACTTGCACGAACTAGACCAATTTCAGTAATTCCATTTAAAACGTTTGGAACAACGAAGTCACTTGCGATTTCATATACATCATAGTTGATTTCTGGATGATGACTAACAAAGTCTTCAAATAGTCTATGAATGTAATGTATGGAATTTCCTGCAGGAATGGATATTTTCAATTGATCTGTGTAACCTGTCTGCTGGCATTGTAAAGATATGCTGATACTGTTTTCGATACGACAGATTTCACGTGCTTTTGTATAAAAGATGCGTCCAGCTTCTGTGAGTTCAATTGAACGGCTTCCCCGTTTGATGAGCTGTGCACCATAGGTACGTTCAATATTCTTTAACTGATTACTTAAAGAAGGCTGTGCAATGAGTAACTGCTTTGATGCGGCTAAAATGCTTCCACAGTCAACAATGGCAACGAAATTACGATAGGATTCTAACGTCATTGGATTCTCCTTTTAATATGTATAATAAAAATATTATACTTTATAAGTAAAAACAGTAATATTATTATATTTTTGTTTTGCTTATAATACAAATGTTTTTGTTTAGAGAAGATTGCATGAAAACATGCAGAAAGAGGGGTTATGGCAAACATCTTAACAGACATTCTTGCGATTATTGGCGTTGTCTTGAACGGACTTCCACAAGGATTATTGGCTTTGACATTCGGATTTGCATCCATTCCAACAGCGATGGCTTTTTTCATAATTTACTTGAAAAGTATTGACCTTATACTTTGTAGAAGGTCTAGGATCTGGTTGTCAAATGATGGAGGCAACAAATATGAATATCAAAGAAGTTGAAAAAATCACAGGAATTTCAAGTCAGAATATCCGATTTTATGAAAAATATGAACTTGTTCAACCTGTACGGAATGCAAATAATGGATATCGCGAATATAATGCAGAGGATATTCGAAAACTAAAGATCATTAAAATGCTACGTATGATTGATATGCCTGTGGAACAAATCAAATTAATACTGCACAATGAAAAAGACTTGAATCAATCGCTGGAAGACCAGGAATATTTATTAAAACAAAAGCTGGCAGAAACAAAATATGCAATTGAAGTGTGTAAAGAAATCAAAGAATCCAGTCAGACACTCAATGATATTAATGTAGATGAATATCTAGAGAGTATGTCAAAAGAGCCATCTCATTTCTTCCAAAGCTGGATCAATGACTATAAAGATGTCATTCAACATGAACATGAAAGAGTTTTTACGTTCACACCAGATACAGAAATCACAGATCGTTATAGCTTTGCGAATGCTCTATATGCATATGCAATGAAAAAAGATAGAGAATTGATTATTACAAAAGAAGGCATGTATCCTGAATTCGTGATGGATGGCGTTACGTATACAGCAGAAAGAAACTATACACGTGTTGCTGGTATACCAGTAGCTGTGATTCGTTGTACAAGAAAATATAGTGATGAAAAAGAATATAAGCATGGTCGTAAAAAATGGATCAGAATTCTGCGTGTTTTCTGGCCTTCAATCTTGTGGATGGTATTTATTCTTGTTACAAGAGGTTCAGATTTATTCTCATCAAAAGAAGGAATCATTATTATCATTACATTTCTGATTTTGAGTGTTGTGATGTCAGCCTTGAATTATTTCTTATACTGGAATCGTGATTATACATATGAAGACAAAAAATGAATTCGCTTTCAAAATAGTAAGAAAATCTAAAAAATTCATTAAAAATAGATAATTTTTCATAATTTTGATGTGAAGAATATGTGTATAATATGTGTAACAAAGTTATTCGGATTGTTACTGAAGAAGGCAAAACCAGATATCGATGTGCTAGTTTTAGAGTACGTGTATCTGGTTTTTTCGTTATAATAATCCTAATAAGTTTGAAAGGGTAGATATGATTGTTGATAGAGTGATTAACAATAATATCGTTTCTACAATTGATGATGAAGGTGCTGAACTCATTTTAATGGGTAGAGGTCTTGGTTTTGGTGCGAAAAGTGGAAATGATATTGATGAAAGCAAAGTGGAGAAAATCTTTAAATTAGAGGATCAAAATGATGCTGAGCAGTTAAAGCAGTTGTTACTTCGTGTGCCTTTAGAAGAAGCAGAAGTTGTAGGGGATATTGTTAGTTACGCAAAGGAAAAGATTGCGGTGAACTTAAACTCCAGTGTGTATGTAACATTAACAGATCACATTAACTTCGCAATTGAAAGACAAAAGCAGAACATTGATTTTACAAATCCATTATTATGGGAAATCAAACGTTACTATCCTTCGGAATTTCAGGTTGGCTGTTATGCACTTGATCTGATTAAACAAAGATTTGATGTGCAATTGACAGAAGATGAAGCTGGATTTATCGCATTGCACTTTGTGAATTCAGAGTACGATACATCGATTTCAGATGCAGCGAAATTTCCAACAGAAATTCATAAGATCCTGGATTTGATTCATCATGAATTTAATCTTAAGGTTGATGAAAAATCTTTGAACTATGAAAGATTACTGACACATGTGAAGTTCCTTCTACAAAGAGTATATCGAAATGAGATGCTGAAAGATGAAGATCTGTTGATCATTCAGACAATCAAACGGCAGTGTGAAAAAGAAATTGATTGTTGTAGAAAGATATCTTCTTCTATAAAAGAAGCAACAGGAAAAGAACTGACAGAAGCAGAAATGGTTTATATGGCAATCCATATTCGCAGATTGTTAAATACAAACAAGGAGTGAAAACAAATGTTTAATTTTTTTAAGAAAAAAGAAACAAAGTATTCAGTACATGCAGTAGCTAATGGAACAACAGTTGCATTGAAAGATGTACCAGATCCAACATTCGCAGAAGAAATGATTGGTAAAGGTGTTGCAATTATTCCAACAGATGGAAAAGTTGTTGCTCCAGTAAGCGGTACAGTCTCAATGGTATTTCCAACAAATCATGCCGTTGGATTGGTTGATGAAAATGGTGTTGAAGTATTGGTACACATTGGTATTGATACAGTCAGTATGAAGGGTGAAGGCTTCACTGGTCACGTAAAACAGGGGGATACAGTGAAGGCTGGAGATCTAATGATTGAAGTTGATCTAGATAAGGTAAAAGAAGCTGGATTCAACACAATTATTCCAGTTATTATTACAAATACACCTAGCTTTACAGCAGTTGAAGGATTTGCTGGTAAAGATGTAAAGGTTGGAGATGAAGTAATCTCCATCACAAAGTAAGTATACAAAGCGTAGATATTTACGTTTGAGTATAAAAAAGGGAATTAAGCATTCAAAAGAAGAAAAGGAGAGTGGAATAATGAAATTTCTACAAAAATTAGGTAAAGCGTTAATGCTTCCTGTAGCATGTCTTCCTATCTGTGGTATTTTGATGGGTCTTGGATATGCATTATGTCCATCTACTATGCAAGGCGGAGACGTTGTTGGCCTTCTACAGCAGATCGGTTTCTTTCTAGTTAAGGCAGGTGGCGCAGTCATCGATAACATGGCTTGGCTATTCGCTATCGGTATTGGTGTCGGTATGACTGATGACCATGATGGAACTGGTGCATTAGCTGCATTAGTATCATGGCTCATGATCACTAACTTACTCGCTGTTGGTACAGTCAGCACAATCATGACATTGGATGAAATCACAACAATCGCATTTAGTAAGATTGCTAACCCATTCATTGCTATTCTTGCTGGTATCATCGGTTCTACATGCTATAACAAGTTCAAGAACGCTAAACTTCCTGACTGGTTAGCTTTCTTCTCTGGTAAGAGATGTGTTGCTATCGTAGCTGGTGTTGTTTCAATTCTTGCTTCTGTAGTTCTATTATTCGTATGGCCTATCTTATTCAATTGCTTAGTTGCATTAGGTAATGGTATTGCTTCTATGGGTTACTTTGGAGCTGGCTTGTATGCTTTCTTCAACAGATTACTCATCCCTACAGGTCTACATCACGCATTAAACAACGTATTCTGGTTTGATACAATCGGTCTTGGTGACCTTAATCACTTCTGGGCTGGTGATACAACAGCTTCTGCTAATCTTTCTTGGGATCTCGGTATCTACATGTCTGGATTCTTCCCATGTATGATGTTCGGTATTCCTGGTGCTGCTCTAGCTATGATTCAGACAGCTAAGGATAACAAGAAGAAGATTGCTATTGGTATCGTTATGTCTGCTGCTATCTCCGCATTCGTATGTGGTGTTACAGAACCATTCGAATTCGCATTCATGTTCTTAGCACCTGCTCTATATGTTGTATATGCAGCTTTATATGGTATCTTCACAGTCATTACATGCTTCGTAGGATTCAGAGCTGGTTTCAGCTTCTCTGCAGGTCTAACTGACTTAATCTTCTCTGCTTCTTTACCAGCAGCTCATAATACTTGGATGATCATTCCTTTAGGTATCGCAGCATTCTTAGTATTCTACTTCGTATTCAAGTTCGCTATCCTCAAGTGGGATCTTAAGACACCTGGTCGTGAAGACGATGATGAAGCAGATGACGCTGAAAAGAGCGCTACACTTGCTAACAATGACTTCACAGCAGTTGCTCAGACAATTCTTGAAGGTCTTGGCGGAAAAGAAAATGTTGTTACAATCGACAACTGCATCACAAGACTTCGTTTAACAGTTAAGGATGATAGCCTTGTTGATGATAAGAAAATCAAGTCTGCAGGAGTTTCTGGTGTTATGCACCCAGGCAAGAACAATGTACAGGTAGTTATTGGTATGCAGGTACAGTTCGTTGCTGACGAATTCAAGAAACTTTGCAAATAAGTTAAGTATTATTGCTTAATAATCCCTTTCATTTTAGGAAAAGGCTATAACAGTAGAACAGATTGTTCAAAGCTGTTATAGCTTTTTTAAAAGAAGGATGGGTTATATTTAAAGATTTCAAGCGTATAATGAAATTAACTGGAGGAATACATATGATTATTCAAAGTAAAAGAGTTTGGATTGCTGGACAGTTTATGCCGGCACAGGTGAAAATTGAGGATAAGAAAATTGTTGATATCTATCCATATGGTACAAATGCAGTGGATGTTGATTATGATAATGATAGAATCCTTCCTGGATTTATTGATATCCATACACATGGCTACCATACATGGGATACAAATGATGGTACACCAGAAGGTCTTCGTCACTGGATGAAAGAAATTACTTCTGAAGGTGTAACGAGTATCTGCCCTACAACAATTACACAGAGTCATGAAGTATTATCAAATGCATTGAAGAATGTTGTTAGAGTTGTTGAAGAAGGATATGAAGGTGCAGAAATTATTGGTATTCACTTTGAGGGACCTTATCTAGATCAAAAGTATAAAGGCGCGCAGCCTGAACAGTATTGTGTTGCACCGAATGTTGAAGAATTTAAACAATATCAGGAAGATGCAAAAGGTATGATCAAAGTCATTACAATGGCATGTGAACATGATAAAGATTTTGCATTAACTGAATATTGTGCACAACATGGTGTATTAGTTTCTCAAGGACATTCTGGTGCTACTTTTGAAGAAGCTAGAATGGCAATTGCACATGGTGCTATGTCAATGACGCATGTATTTAATGGTATGACACCATTCCATCATAGAAATCCTGGATTGGTTGGTGCTGCGATGCGTTTTAGAGATGTATATGGTGAAGTTATCTGTGATGGATGTCATTCTGATGTGAATTCTTTGAATAACTTCTTTATGGCTAAGGGAAGAGATCATGTCATTATGATTACTGATGCTTTAATGGCAAAGGGTTGCCCAATTGGAAGCAGAATGATGTTTGGTGGACAGGAAATTGAAGTATACCCTGATGGTTCTGCACATCTAGTAGAGGCTAAGAATTTAGCTGGCAGTACATTACGTGTTAACCGTGGTCTTCAGATTGTCATTGAGCAGGCTGGTGTTCCTGTAGATTATGCAATCAATGCATGTACATTAAACCCAGCAAGAGCATTAAAGATTGATGATCATAAAGGAAAGATCTGTACAGGATATGATGCTGATCTTGTGGTATTGAATGACAACTATGATGTTGTACAGACTTATGCAAGAGGAAAAGCTTGTAAATAAACGATATATTTCTAAGCATGTATTGCGTTGTATGATGCGATATGTGCTTTTTTTGTTTCTATAAAAATCAAAGAAAATGCTTTAATTATCATATTCTTTTTAGAAATTCTTTCATTTACACTGATTCATGGAGAAGGGAATTTCCTAACTGCTAGGAAAAATGTAACCGAAGCATATCAGGAAATCGTTTTACAATGCATATATGAAAACAAGACAAATTAAAATTGTTGATATTTTAAGTGAGAGAAAAGATTGGGTAACAGGAAAAGAACTTTCAGCGATTCTAGAAGTATCTGATCGAACAATTCGTAGCGATATTAATGCAATCAATTGTGAATTAAAAGATGCAATTGAAGCGAGTGTTCGCTATGGCTATCGTTTGAAAGAAGATGCTTCTGGAGTGAATCAAATACAGAATGATGATCTGATACCACAGTCATTAGAAGAACGCTGTAATTTTTTAATCAAACGTTTATTCCTCTATAAAAAAATAAACATCATTGATTTGCAGAATGAAATCTATTACAGCACATTTACAATTCGTAATGATATCAAACATATTCGTAAAATGTTAGAAGCGTATCCAGATTTATCGATTGTTGAAAATGGTGAAGTCATTTCTTTGCAAGGCAGTGAAGAAAGCAAACGACAGTTTCATAAAGATATTCTTGTACATGAAACAAAAGGTGACTTTATTAATATCAATAAGATTGCTGGATTATTTCCAGATTTCGATTTATTGAGAGTGTCCAAAGTTTTAGAGGAAACTTTAAATACATACAATTACAAATTGCGTGCAGAAACAATTCCTATGTTAATGATTCATATTGGTGTAGGAATTCAGAGAATGATGGATTTCAATTGTGTTGATATGGGTGCTGATGATGAGCGTATCAAAGGGACAGTTGAGTATCAGATTGCACATGAATTTTTTACTAAGATTACGAAATTTTTGAGATGTGAAATCAATGAAAATGAAATTGTTTTGCTGGCAAGACTTTTGATGGGAAGACAACATAATCGA
The DNA here is from genome assembly GCA_014610835.1 of Erysipelotrichaceae bacterium 7770_A6. Taxonomy (GTDB): domain Bacteria; phylum Bacillota_I; class Bacilli_A; order Erysipelotrichales; family Erysipelotrichaceae; genus Bulleidia. The sequence goes on along the minus strand of QQXM01000022.1, from coordinate 52,666 downwards.
TATATCAGTGATACAAGTTTTCTGGATAACTCAGTTGTCTTACTGAATCGAATTATTGTTGGTATTAATGAAGTGTATGATGTTGATTTCTCAAATGATGAATTCTTCAAAGATGGCTTACTGATTCATATTCAGCATCTTCTAAAACGACTGGAGACAAATACAACAATTCAAAATGTGTATCTGCATGATGTGAAAAAACAATATCCGATGGTATTTGATGTCAGTGTCTTTGTTGGAAAGATCATCGAAGATTATATGCATGTAACGATGGTAGAAGATGAAATTGGTTTTCTGGCAATTCATTTAGGTGCAGCATATGACAGATTGAATCTTCATCAGCACTATTATCATGCGGTACTGATTCAACCAAACAATCAATTGATGACAAGCATGTGTGCAGATAAAATCAAACATCGCTTTGGAGATCGACTAGTCATTGATGCAACTGTAAGAGTGTATGAAGAAAATGTTATTAAGCGATTAAAACCAGACATCATTATCAGTACAGTGAATGTAAAGCATACATTGGATATTCCGACGGTCATCATAGGCATGTTCTTTAATGAAGATGATGAATATAAAATATTCCGTTTAATCAATGATTTAGATCATCAGCGACAGGCGCTAGAGTTTAGTGACCAGATGCAGCACTTATTGACAGATGAATTCTTCTTTAAGGATTTAGAATGTGAATCTTATGAAGATGTTATCAATCAGCTTTGCGATGCATTATATGGTGCAGGCAGAGTCAGTGAAGTATTTAAGGAATCTACATTTGAAAGAGAAAAAATGGCATGGACTTCATTGAGCTATGGATTTGCGATACCGCATCCTCTGAAGTATTCCACGATTAAAACAACTGTTGCGGTTGCTTCTTTGAAAAAACCAGTACAATGGGGAAATTTTAAAGTTAAATTTGTAATGCTGTTAGCAGTAAAAGAAGAAGATAAAGATATCTTGCGTATCTTCTTTGACTGGTTCTCTAATGTCTGTGATGATCCAGTATTGTTATCACAGATTACAGTTGCACAAAACGTAAATGAATTGATGGAATTAATGACAAAGTAGGTAGATATATGGCAAAAAGAAAAGTAATAAAAAAAGCACCATTAAACAAAAGAATCTTCGCATTTCTGATTGACTGGTATTTTGGATGGGTATTTGCGGCAATCCCAGTTGGATGGCTGTGGAATGTTCTGACAAGAGAAAAGACAATCAATACAGATATTCTGTTATTTGAAAAGCCATATGGTTTGCTGGCTGGTGTATTGGGAATCTTATTTGGGATTGTTTATTATTACGTAATTCCTTTGAAGTTTGAAGGGCAGACGCTTGGCAAGAAATTCTTATCACTAAAAATTACAGATGAAAATGGTGAAGCGTTGAATGCAAAAGATCTAGCAAAAAGACAGATTGTTGGCTTGCTGCTTTTAGAGAGTCCATTGATGCTTGCGGGAAATTATGTAACGCAGATGATAACGATGTACACGTTTGATGTAGCTGGAACGGTATTGAATTGGGTGAAAGTGGCTATTTTGATCATTTCCTGTTATATGGTAGTGAAAAAAGGTACAGCCATTCACGATAGTATTGCACATAGCATGGTAATAGAAAAGTAAAGGAGGATATGTTATGGAAGATATGGAATTAGTTTGTTTTAAGATTATTTCTGCAGTAGGAGAAGCTAAGAGTGATTATATCCTGGCAATCGAAGAAGCTGAAAAGGGTAACTTCGAACGTGCAGAAGAATTGATTGCAGAAGGTGATGCTTGCTACACAAGAGGACACCAGGTACATGCTTCTTTGATTCAGCAGGAAGCTAGCGGTGAAAAAGTTGAAGTTGTATTACTTTTGATGCATGCTGAAGACCAGTTGATGGCTGCAGAAACAACAAAGCTTTTAGCTACAAAATTGATCAACTTATATAAAAATAAATAAAATATGAAAACTTTTGCTTACGTTGTAAGAAGAGTGTTCGCCTTTGGGACAGACTGGTATATTTCAGCTGTCCTTATTAATTTGATGACAAATGCAATTGGTCATTTTACAAGTGGTGAATATTCTGTGCATATTGCATTGGCAATTGCTTCATTGCTGGTTGCATTTCTCTATTATGTTCTTGTTCCATTGAAAGTATGGAAAGGACAGACACTCATGATGCGTGCAATGCATTTAAAGACAGTGGATATCCATGAAAATGAAATTTCATTTCCAAGAACATTTCTGCGTTTCTTTGTTGGATGTTTATTGATTGGTGGTGCATTTTATATTCCATCTGTAAACATTCGAAGTGTATTGATGATCATGTATCCAAATGAAGCATGGAAGCTCTTCACATTATTGATCAATGTATTATCTGCATTGGATCTAGGGTTTATTTTATTGAAATGGAGAGATTTCCGCTTATTACATGACTTGATTTTTCAAACAAAAGTCATTGATTTAGCAGCATAGTCATATAAGAAATGAAAGGGGTATCAAAACTTCCTAGCTAATAGGAAATAGATTGTGAAAACAAGTACTTCTGAAAATTTATGATATATGCAGAAAGGTTAGGTAATACTATTATGAAAAGATTTTATTTATTCTGTAATGCAGGCATGTCTACAAGTTTACTGGCAAGCAGAATGCAAAAAGTAGCTGACGCACACAGCTTACCAATTGAAATCAAGGCTTTCTCAGATTCTAACATGGACACAGTAGTTCATGAATACAATCCAGAAGTTATTCTATTGGGACCTCAGGTTAAGCATTTGTATGAAAAAGTAAACGAAAGATATGGTGCAGAACACATCGTTGAAGTAATTGACAGCGTTGATTACGGAAACGTCGATGGAGAAAGAGTTCTTAAGAGAGCTCTCAAACTCTACAAGGAAAAGGGGGCAAAATAAATTATGATGGAAAAACTAGAAAAATTTCTGATGCCTGTTGCCAATGTTTTGTCAAAGAATAAAGTATTGTCAGCAATCAGAGATGGTTTCTTAATTACAGTACCAATTACAATTGTTGGTTCAATCTTCTTACTTATTTCTAACTTCCCAATTGCGGGATATGAAGAATTCATGGCTGGTATTTTCGGTGCTGGCTGGGATGGATATCTTGGTCGCGTAACAGCAATCTCATTTGACTGTGTTGCTTTATTAGGCGTACTCAGTATTGGTTACTGCTATTCTAGAGAAAAGGGTTTAGAAAACAGAATTGCTGGTGCAGTTGTTGCATTAGTATCCTTCTTGATTATCACACCTCAGTATTCAATGGTTGAAGCTGAAGGTCTTTCTGAAGCAATTAAAGTTAGCGGATTCAAGTTCACATTCCTAGGAACAGCTGGTATGTTCTTAGCAATGATTACAGCGATTGTCGCAGTAGAAATCTTCTCATGGGCAATGAAGAAGAATCTTGTAATCAAGCTTCCTGATGGTGTTCCACCAGCAGTTATGGAATCTTTCGCAGCATTAATTCCTGCAGGAATTACAATGATCGTATTCTTCTTATTAGGTATTGTTTTCTCTTTCACATCTTTCGAATATGCTCATTACTTCATTTATCAGGTATTACAGGCACCACTTGTTGGTTTAGGCCGTTTAGGTGGATTTGAAGTTATCTATCAGTTCTTATCCACATTATTCTGGTTCTTCGGTATCAACGGTCCAGCAGTTACAAACACAATCTTCGCTCCTATCCACAAGGTATTAACTGTTGAAAACTACGAAGCAGCTAAGGCTGGTCTTGAAATGACAAACATCTTCACTTCCGGATTCTCAGATTTCTTCTGTAACTTCGGTGGTGGTGGATCCACATTAGCACTCGTTATCATGATGGCTTTCTTCGCAAAGTCAAGTCGTTTGAAGACTCTTGGAAAACTTTCTCTTCCAGCTGGTATCTTCGGTATTAACGAACCAATCATCTTTGGTTTACCAATCGTATTAAACCCATTGATGGCGATTCCATTCATCCTGACACCTGTTGCAAATACAATTCTTGGTTATATTGCTACAGTTACACACATCATGCCAATTACAAATGGTGCACAGCTGCCTTGGACAACTCCAATCGTATTCTCTGGCTGGTTAGTAACAGGAAGCTTCATGGGATCTGTTGTACAGATTGTTATGTTAGCAATGGACTTCGCTATCTACTATCCATTCTTCCGTATGCTTGATTCTAAGTATTTATCTGAAGAATCTGAAACAAAGAATCAGACAGACGAATTAGATGATCTATCATTCGATGATTTAAGCTTAGACTAAGTGAAAAGATATGAAAGTAATATTGATATTTGACCAGGGCTTAGCTGGAGCCGGTGGAAAAACAAATCCAAATGTCGGATTAACAGCAACAAAGGGCGGAATTGGATTCGCATCCTCTTTACAGCCACACTTCAATAAGATTGATGCACAGGTAGTCGCTACATTATATTGTGGTAATGAATATTTCTTAGCAAACGAACAAGAAGTCGTTACTAAGATGACAGCTATGGTCAAGAAGCTAAATCCGGACTTCGTATTGTGCGGACCATGCTTCCAGTATGCTGACTATGGAAAGATGGCTGCTGAAATCAGTGCAAGTATCTTAACACACACATCCGTTCAATCATGTGCGATGATGAGTAAAGAAGTAAGCGATGTAATCGCTGAATACAAAGACAAAACTCCAATTGTAGTTATGCCAAAAAAGGGCGGAACGGGCTTAAATGATAGTATTGCAAACTTATGTTCATTAATGCAGGCAAGCGTTAATAACAGCGGTGACTTAGCAGAAATTAAAACTAAAGTTTGTTATTAATTATTACAAGGGCCATATGAATCATATGGCCTTTATTTTCGAAGGAGATAAAATGAATTTAGATAGATTAACAACGTTATGCAACTGCTTTGGTGTTAGTTCCAATGAACAGGATGTAGCTGAAATCATGAAGCCAGCATTTGCAGAAAATGCTGATCAAATTGTTAGAGATAATTTAGGCAGTATTTTTGCTTACAAAAAGAGCAAGCATGAAAATGCAAAAATATTTATGATTGCCTGTCCAATGGATGAATGTGGAATGATGGTATCTAAAGTGAATGATGATGGTACACTCACATTTATTACATTGGAAGATATTGCGGTATCTTCTTTACTACACCAGAGGGTAACAATTTTATGCCGCGATCATTCTATGATCACAGGTGTGATTACTAACCGAAAAAATGTTCTAGAAGGTGGAAGTGAAGCAAAGAGTATTCATGATCTTGTGATTGACTGTGGATATACAGATAAGGCTGATCTTAAGGTATTGCCTGGTGATTTAGTAAGCTATGCTTCTAATTTCTTTGTTGAAAATAATATAGTGTATGCAAAGGCTTTGAATCCTAGAGTACTAAATGAAGTATGTATGGAAGTTGTTGAAAACTTAAAAGAACATGAATTAGATTTCAATTTAGCAATTGGTGCAATGAGTCAATCAACAATTGGTTTCCGTGGAACAAAGACAGCAACATATACAATTCAGCCAGATGCAGCATTGGCATTGTGCGTGTTTGATAATGGAAAGCCAAATGCAAAATTGAATGGTGGCGTTGTTGTTGGAATGTATGATAAAGGTATGATTCCTAGCAAAAGATTAATCAATGATTTCAAGGGATTCACAAGTGCGAATGGATACTTTGGAATGATTGGAAATGATAGTTCTTTTATCCATAAAACAGTGAAAGGCTGCCCAACAGTAGCTGTAGGCATTGCATGTGGAAATACTGGCAGTGCAAATGAAATGGTTGCAATCAATGATATTGATGCACTTGTACATACATTAACAGACTATATTCTTCATTTAAATAATGAAATGATTACTGACTTTGGATTTGGAGAACATCATGTCTAATCTAGAATTATTAGATAAAATCAGCAGTGTGGCTGGTATCAGTGGATATGAAGATGAAGTCAGTAACATTGTGAAATCTGAGTATCAGAAATTAAATCTTAAATATTATCAAGATGGAATTGGCAGTGTTGTTGGTGAAAAGTGTGCAGATGAAAATGGTCCTAAAGTGATGATTGCGGCACATATGGATGAAGTTGGATTTATGATCAAATCCATTGATGATCAAGGATTTATCAGACTTCAGCCGATTGGATCATGGTGGAGCCATATGCTTCCTGGACAATGGTTTAAAGTTGTTAATCGCAATGGAGAACAGTTCTATGGATTGATGGGCAGTAGAGCTACACATGGCTTACCACAAGATCTTAGAAGCAAGACAATGGATATTTCTGAGTTGTATCTAGATATGGGCGTAGAAAATAAACAGCAGCTTGTTGATTTAGGGATTGAAGAAGGAAATATGGTTGTTCCAATGCCTCACTTCCAGATCATGAATCATACAGATCGTGTCGTCAATAAAGCATTTGATGATAGAGTTGGTACATATATCATGATTGAAGTTGCAAAGGCATTAGAAAATAAAAAACATACACCTTTGTATCTTGCCAATACAGTACAGGAAGAACCAGGATTGAGGGGTGCACGTACAGCAACGGATTGTGTTAGACCAGATATCTGTTTTGCGATTGATACAACACTTGCGGGAGATACACCACTGGATTCAAATATCTGTCGTTTAGGGGATGGAGTGGTATTGAGTATGATTGATTCTAACTCGATTGCACCTAGAAAACTTGTTGCGTATGTAGAAGATATCTGTAAGAAATATGACATTCAGCATCAGTACGCTGTATTTAATAAGGGTGGTACAGATTCTGGAAATATTCATAAAACAAATGCAGGTGTTATTAACATGACATTATCGATTCCAATTCGTTATATGCATACAAATTCAAGCATGATCAGCATGAAAGATGTTGAGAATTGTATTATATTATTAACGAAGCTGGTTGAAGAAATCAACAGTGAAATATTCGATCAAGTATCGATGAAATAAGGAGATATAAATTATGCATGGAATTATTGCGACTTGGCGTATGGCTAAGGAAGGTATTGAACAAGGATTTGAACAGTTAAATCAGAATGGAAAAGCATCTGATGCAATCGAAACAGCAATTAAAGCTGTTGAAGATTTCCCGTACTATAAATCTGTAGGATATGGTGGTCTTCCAAATGAAGATCAGGTTGTTGAATTGGATGCTGGATATATGGATGGTGATACATTTGATGTAGGTGCTATCTGTGCAATCAAAGATTTTGCAAATCCAATCAGTATCGCTAAAAAATTAAGTGAAGAAAAAGTAAATAATATTCTTGTCAGCTATGGTGCTGAGAAGTATGCACGTGAACATCACTTTGAAGAAAAAGAAATGTTAACAGATCGTGCAAAAGCTTTCTATCGTAAAAAGAAGAAGGAATTGGAACAGCAGGCACAGGAATTAAAGCCATATGATGGACATGATACTGTAGGTATGGTTTGTCTTGATGAGAATGGTACAGTTGTTGCGGGTACTTCTACAAGTGGCTTGTTTATGAAGAAGCCAGGCCGTGTTGGTGACTCTCCATTTGTTGGTTCTGGTTTCTATGCAGATAGTGAAGTTGGTGGTGCAACTGCTACTGGTTTAGGTGAAGACTTGATGAAGGGATGCATTTCTTATGAAATCGTTCGTTTAATGAAGGAAGGTTTAACTCCACAAGAAGCTTGTGAAAAGGCAGTGAATGACTTAGATGCAAGTCTGAAGAAGAGAAGAACAGTTGCGGGTGATTTATCTGTTGTTGCGATGAACAACAAGGGGGAATTTGGATGTGCTACAAATATCGATGGATTCTCTTTCTCCGTTGCGACAAGTGATGTAGAACCTACAGTTTATCTTGTTACACGTCAAGGAGATGGACATTGCACATTTGAAGTAGCAAGCAAAGAATGGCTTGATGAATATATGCGTGTAAGAATGGCACCAGTTGAAGAATAATGAAAGATAAGATTATTGCGAAGGTTGCTGAGAATCTTCCATCATTGATTACAGATATTAAAACAATATGTAATTATGATTCTAGAAGAGACACCGCAACAGAAGACTGTCCATTTGGTACAAGAGTTGTTGATTGTTTGAATAAAGCTTTAGAGCTTGCTTCTGCTCTTGGATTTGAAGTTGAAAATGTTGAGAATCAGGTTGGTATTGTTTCTTATGGACCTGATACAGAAGACTATATTGCGTGTGTTGGGCATTTAGATGTTGTTGATATTAATGGAACATGGAAAACAGATCCATTCCATACAACGGAAATTGATGGTTATCTTTATGCAAGAGGTGTTCTTGATAATAAAGGGCCAATCTTCAGCTGCCTGTATGCTTTGAAGACTTTAAAAGATCTAAATTATGAATTCCCAATCAAAGTAAAGATTATCTTCGGTACAAATGAAGAAACTGGTATGGAAGATATGAAATGGTATTTCAAAGACCATAAATATCCTTTGATGGGATGGACACCTGACTGTAAGTATCCTGTTGTGTATGCAGAACGTGGCAGAGCTGAATTTGCTTATACAACAGAAAAAGAACATATCGATGAATTATTTACATTCATGAATCAGTTTATTTTAAATCAGAGTGATTTATCAATCAGTCTTGGTGTTGATTACAGCAATGAAGAATTTGGCAAGAATCAGGTTCGTAAGGTGGAATTGATGCATGATGAGGATCAAGTTGGTGTAAGCCTGGTTTCTAGTTATCCTGCTGGATATAGCTTAGAAGAAATGGAAACTGCTTTGAAAAAATTAGAGAGCGAACATTTAAAGGTGAAGCTTCTTAACAATATTGATCCAGTATATTTCCCTAAAGATACATATTTAGTGAAATCATTAGAAAAAGCATATGAAACGATTATGGATGAAGATGGAAGTGCTGTAACGACAACTGGCGGTACATATGCCAAGGTTGTAAAGAATATCGTTCCATTTGGTCCTAGCTTTAAGGGACAGAAGGGCATTGGACATCTTCCAAATGAATGGATGCGTATTTGTGATATTGAAAAGAATACACAGATTTATGCGTATGCATTATATGAATTGATGCAGGGATTATAATCCCCTGCATGGAATGAAGTTTTGATAAAAGAGGTAGTATGGAAAGAATGATTGAAGTTTGTTGCGGTTCTTATGATGACGCTTTGGCAAGTGAAAGAGGCGGTGCATCTAGAATCGAATTAAACAGTGCTTTATATCTGGGTGGTTTAACACCATCTCTTGCTTCTTTGATTTTGACAAAGAAGAATACAAATTTAAAAGTCATTACAATGGTTCGACCACGTGGTGCTGGCTTCTGCTATACAGATGAAGAGTTTGAAACAATGTTATGTGATACTCGTTTGATGATGGAAAATGGCGCAGATGGTATTGCTTTTGGATGTTTAACAAAAGATGGTGAAATTGATGTCGAACAGACAAAGCAGATCATCGACATTATTCAAGAATACAATGGTGAAGTTGTATTCCATCGTGCATTTGACTGTGTAAAGAATGCAGATGAAGCAATGGAAACATTGATTTCCTTACACGTAGATCGTGTATTGACAAGTGGTTTAAAAGCAAAAGCAATGGATGGTATTGACATGATTGCACATTTGCAAAAAAAGTATGGTGACAAGATCCAGATTCTTGCGGGTAGTGGTATGAATGCTTCCAATGCACTTGAAATGATGGAAAAAACAGACATTTCTCAAGTACATAGTTCATGCAAGAGCTGGAGAAATGATCCAACAACGAGTGGTGAGGATGTGAATTATTGTTATGCTGCTGCACCACATGAAAATGACTATGATGTTGTTAGTGAAGAACTTGTTAGAAAGATTGTGAATAGCGTATGTTAAAAGAACTGAATCAGTATAAGGAATTTAGAAATCTGGTGACGTTATTTGCGGTGATATTGGCAGGATTTATGCAGGCTGCAATCATTCAGATTTTCATGAGACCTTTAAATCTACTGAGTTCAGGTTTTACTGGTGTAGCAATCTTGATTGAGAAAATTACTAGTACTTTCTTTGGATTTACATTTTCAACATCATTAGGTATGTTGGCTTTGAATATTCCAGTTGCTTTATTCTGCAGTAAAAGCATTAGTAAAAGATTTACTTTTTTCTCATTGCTGCAAGTTGCCTTAGCATCATTTTTCTTGAAAGTATTACACTTTGGAGCAGTATTTGATGATCGATTATTAAATATTATTTTTGGTGGACTTTTATATGGATTGATGACAGTCATTGCATTAAAGGCAAATGCATCAACAGGTGGAACTGACTTTGTTGCATTGTACATCAGTAATAAAAAAAATAAATCAATCTTCAGCTATGTATTTATATTCAATGCAATATTATTGATGATATTTGGAATGATGTTTGGCTGGGAAGATGCTGGATATTCTATTCTCTTCCAGTTCATCTCAACAAAAACAATTGATACTTTCTATAATCGCTATGCGCGTGTTACGCTGCAGATTACTACTGCAAAACCAGATGAAGTTATTAGTGCTCTTGTGAAAAACTATCGTCATGGGTTGAGCCGTGTAGATGGCATTGGTGGTTATTCTAGTAAGAAGATTTCTTTGCTTCATACAGTTGTCAGCAGCTATGAAGTGAGTGATATTGTTGCTTTGATGCGTAGTGTTGATCCACATGTAATTGTGAATGTTATGAAAACTGAGAACTTCTACGGTGGATTCTATTTAAAACCAATTGAATAATTATAGTAGAAATAAATTTAACTTTCCCAATCCCTGTTGCAAATTCAGATCCCCTTTCTTTCGTAAAACTGTTGTATAGGGATATAGTGAACTGGCTGAATGTATTGATGCAAGCAATACAGGAAGTACAGTTATATAAAAGAGAAGAACTGTCTGCAAGCGTTCTTCTCTTTTTCCTGTTCATCTTTTTTATCATTCCTCTCGATATCCAATCATGACATGTTTGAATAGTTCTTGTGTAGATGGTGGTGTATAGGTTATTGCATTTACTCCAGCTTCAATCGCTGTCTGGACTGTTTCGTTTGTTTTTCCACCTGTTGCAATGATTGGTACATTTGGATAAGAAGTACGTATTTTCTTAACAACATCTGGTGTTTTTGTTCCACAGGAAACGTTTAAAATGGACGCACCAGCATCTAAGCGTGCACGAACATCAGTATCTTCTTTTGTGATCGTGATAATGACTGGAATATCGACAGCTTTCGAAACGGCAAGTAAATTCAAATCGGAAGTAGGTGTATTTAAAACAACACACATTGCACCTTGACACTCAACATCTTTTGCTAAGGAAACAGTGTGAAGTCCTTTTGTGGTCTCTCCGTCAACACTACAGAATACAGGAATATAGGATGCTTTAATTATGGCATCGCTAATTGATTGTTGTGGTGTAAAAGGATATACCGCAAATACTGCATCTGCATCACAATTGCGAATGATTGCCAAGTCTGTTGTGAAAACAAAACTTCTAATTTTACGGCCATTGATGATAATGCCGCTTGCCTGGGATACTGCTGTTGGCAGTCGTAATATATTTTTACGTAATTATCCTCCAATTTCAGGAATTGCATTGATATTTGTCATATGAATGATCTCTTATGAATATGTATTTTCTATATAAATATTACCATGCATATTTTTAGAAGGCAGTGGTGCATAGACAGGTTTGTGTTTTTGTCAAAAGAAAACCTGTCATATAAAACAGGTTTTGCTAGAAAATAACTTCAAAAATTGTACCACCAGCAGGGTTATCTTTTACTTGAATAGTGCCATCATGTACTCTTACGATTTCATGTACGAGTGCTAGACCAAGTCCAACACCACCAAGTTCTCTGCTTCTTGATTTATCTAGTCTGAAGAATGGTTCAAATACTCTTTCTCTTAGATCTTTTGGGATACCATTACCTGTATCGGTAACAGTTAAATAAATGTGTTGATCTTTTGTAAATGCTTTAACAGTTACAGAACCATTGATTCGATTGTATTTGATTCCATTTTCTACTAAGTTATAGACTAGTCGATAGATGAGAATATCACTGCCTAAGAGTTTTACTTCATTACATTGATTGTTGAGTGTAATGTTTTTTTCTTGTGCGAGTGGTTCTAGATCAACAAGTACTTCTTCAATCAGAGCATCTAAATCAATGGTTTCATCTCGTGCAATAGTTTGCAGCTCACTCATATCTAGAAGTGTTTTTACCATTTTAGTTAGACGTTCATTTTGCTCTGTGACCATTTGAATTGTTTGATTTGCAGAGGCATCATTGTTTGGATGTTCTGTTGAATTGTAGGCATCAAGTTGGACTTGCATTAGAGCAAGCGGTGTGCGAAGTTCATGTGCGGCATTGGCTGTGAATTGTCTTTGAACTTCAAATGCCGCAGATAATCGATCTAACATTTTATTATAGGAAACACTGAGTTGGTTGAGTTCTTTGACTTTGTTTTCTTCAATTCTTGAATCAGATAGATTCTGCGCCTGTACTTCTTCAATTTTATTGGAAAAATCAGAAAGTGGTTTGAGGGCACGTCCACTGATGAAATATGTAATGACACCACCTAGAAGAGACAGGATGGATGAGATCTGTAAACTTTTATTTCTGTAGTCAGTCTTATTGTTGTTTACCTGAATGGAAAAATTGTCTGCGAAATCATCCCATACATCATCTGGAATGCTGATGTAAAGATTATTTGAATTTTTATCTGTACTGCCTTCTACTGTATTCTGTAGATCATCCATGTAGTAGATACCATTCTGATAAATGAACATTGTCAGACATCCACAGATCAATGCAATAAATAAAGTTGTTATAATGGTTAGTCTCCATTGCAGGGATAGTTTTTTCATTGTTTTTTCTCCACGATTGTATAACCTTCACCAATCTTATTGATGATTGGATCATATCCAAGAACTGCTTTTAGTTTTTTTCTAAGGGATGACATATGTACACGAATAGAACCACTGAAGCTATCTACGGATGCATCCCATACATGTTCAATGAGTTCTTCTTGAGAAACAGGTCGACCTTGATTCAGAAGCAGATATTCTAAGATTCCATTTTCTTTTCTTGTTAATGAAACAAATTCATCTTTTGCATACGCTTCACGTTTTTTTGTGTTGAATTTGATTTCACCACAATGGAGGCATACATCCTTTTGTACGAATTTTCGTCTTGTCAGGCTTCTGATTCTTGCTTCTAGTTCTTGTAAATGAAATGGTTTTTCCAGATAGTCATTTGCACCTGCATCTAATCCTTCTACTTTATCAGCAATCTGACTTCTTGCGGATAGAATCAAAACTTTAGTTTCTTCGTTTGTTTCTCTTAGTTCTTTTAAAATCTCCATACCATCTTTTCCAGGTAGATTTAAATCTAAAACAATCAGATCATAGTTTTCTGCCATGATATAATCAGATGCTTCATTCCCGTCATAACATGTATCCACTTCATATCCAGCAGAATATAAGCTTTTTGCGACTGTATCGCATAATTTTTTTTCATCTTCAACAATTAATAATCTCAAAATATTTTCTCCATTTGCTTAACACAGATTTTACACCCTATAGTGTATAACATAATAGGTCGATGAAAAGTGAAAGGAGCATGAATATCTTGAAAAATAAGAAAACAATACAAATTGTATTATTGATTACAGGTGTAATGATGATTACATATGGGGTTTTTAGAGGTGAAGTTGATGTTGTGCTGAACAAAGCAGTAAAAATATGTCTGGAGTGTGTTGGAATTGGATAAGAAAAATAAAATGATATCAAAAAAAATAGCGCAATTCCGTGGATGGATACAGGGATTGGCAACATTATTGACAAATATTCATCTTCCTAATTTTTTCAAAGGAAAAATATATCAAGGGAATGGAAAGAAGATATGTGTTCCAGGATTGAATTGTTACTCCTGTCCTGCGGCAAGCGGTGCCTGTCCAATTGGATCTTTTCAGGCAGTTGTCGGATCATCACATTTTAAATTTGCATACTACATCACAGGATTCTTTATTCTTCTTGGTGTAACGCTTGGTAGATTTATCTGTGGATTTCTTTGCCCGTTTGGATGGTTTCAGGATTTACTGCATAAGATTCCAACAAAGAAGTTTTCTACAGAAAAACTTAAGACACTACGATATCTCAAATATGTTATCCTTGTAGTGTTCGTGATTCTTCTTCCAGTGTTGATGACAAACTCTATTGGCATGGGAAATCCATTCTTCTGTAAATATATCTGTCCACAAGGTGTATTGGAAGGGGCAATTCCTTTATCACTTGGAAATGCGGCAATTCGTTCTGCTCTTGGAAAATTATTTACATTTAAGAGTGTGATTCTTGTGAGTGTGATTGTGTTGAGTATTCTATTCTATCGTCCATTCTGTAAGTGGATCTGCCCACTTGGGGCAATTTATTCTTTATTTAATAAAGTGTCATTGCTTAGTATTCAGGTAGAACATGATAAGTGTGTTGGATGTCAGCAGTGTACAAAAGCTTGTAAAATGGATGTGAATGTATTGAAGACACCAAATCATCCGGAATGTATTCGATGTGGGGCATGTATGAAAGTGTGTCCGAAAAATGCAATCCATTATCAATTTATGGGAAAAGATGTATCAAAAGATAAAAATAAGTTAAAGGAGAAATAAAACATGAATTTATCAAAAAACATTTTTAAGATCGTTACTTTAAGTGCAGTATTAGCACTTACAGCTTGTTCCACAAAAACAAACAGTGCTGTAAGCAATACGACACAATCTTCCTCATCTTCTGAAACAGCAGGAGAAACGGATCCTGAATTGAATGATTTATATCAGCAGGAAAATCAATTGTTTGCGGATCATAAGGAAGCCTGGGATAAGGCGTTTAATATGATGAATAAGGGAAATGCGGATCCTAGTGCAGATTATGCAGAATACCTGGCATCTGCGGTTGAAGGAAACAAAGATGAATTTACGGAAGAAGAATATAAAACATTAACAGAAGATCTTGAAAAGATCCGTGAAATTGAAAAGAAGATTGCTGAACTTGAAAGCAAGCAGAGTACATCTGCATCCAGTGAAGAAAGTTCTAGTGAAAGTTCATTTGCGGATTTATCTGGTGTAGATTTTGATGGTAATAAAGTAGATAAGAGTCTTTTCTCTAAGAATGCAGTCACAGTGTTGAATTTCTGGTTTACTGGATGCAAACCTTGTGTTGAAGAACTTCCAAAGTTGAATGAATTGAATGAAGCAATCAAAGCAAAGGGTGGAGAAGTTGTAGGTATCAATACAGATACATTTAATGGAAGTGGATCTGCAATCAAAGATGCCAAGAAAGTTTTAGAACAGCAAGGTGCAAAGTATCGTAATCTTTCAATTGATTCTTCTTGTGACGTAGGTCAATATGCATCTAATATCATGGCATTCCCTACAACAGTTCTTGTTGATAGAAATGGTAAGATCGTAGGTGATCCATTACTTGGTGGTGTTGATAATCAGGAAAACTATGATGCTTTAATGAAGCAGATTGAATCTGTGATTGCAGCAGACAGTGCAGCAAAGTAAAAGATAAACGTAGTGGAAGACACTGCGTTTTTTGTTTGAAAAATTTGAAATATAAAAAGATGAATAGGTAGATGAAAAATGGGGGTTGGTATGAAAAATAAAAAAATAATGATTAGAAATGCGTTTTTGTGTTTGTTGATTGTAGTTCTATTGTATTCTGCTCTTTTTTGTATGCGCTATCAGCATACATCTTCTAAAAGATTAGCTGAACGTTGGAGAGGAGATGACATTGCACAATATCACAGTCCACTGGATAAAGATGGTGATGAAATGGATGATCAAGTGGATATCTTAAAAGGCGCTATCAATTATGTAAATACACATCCAAAGTATAAGAGTGCATATTATGCTGGTGGATATCCCAATGATGGATGTGGTGTCTGTACAGATGTTGTTGCGTATGCATTGAAAGAAGCTGGATATGATTTGATGGAGCTTGTATCGAATGATATTGAAATACATGGAGATATGTATGATATTGAAATTCCAGATCAGAATATAGATTTTAGAAGAGTGAAGAATCTGTATGTATTTTTTAATTTGAATGCAGAAAGTTTAACGACAGATATTTCAAAGATCAGCGAATGGCAGGGTGGAGATATTGTCATATTTAAAAATCATATCGCTATTGTATCTGACAGAAGAAATCAACATGGCGTTCCTTATGTTATTCATCATGCCAATCCTTTTCAGAAAACATATGAAGAAGATTTTTTAGAAAAACATGATGATATTAGAGGACATTATCGATGGAATAATGGATAATAAATGATAGAGAGAAATGAGGACAAATATAATGAAATCTTTAGTTTATATTGATGCATGCATGCGTGGCAAGGAATCTAGAACACGTAGAATTGCAGAACCAATCATTGATAAGCTGTCTGAAAGATATGAAATTATCAAATATGATTTGAATCAGCTTCCTTTAACAATTGTGCAAGAAGATTTGATTCAAAAAAGAACGCATGGTGATTATGATTCTATGTCACTGTCATGGGCAGAAACAATTCGTGATGCAGATAGAATAGTGATTGCGGCACCATTCTGGGATATGTCATATCCAGCAGCTTTAAAGAATTTTTTAGAACTTTGTTCCATATTTGATGTCACTTTTAAAAGCAATGATAAAACATGCTATGGAAACTGTCGTGCTGAGAAACTTCTATACATTACAACACGTGGCATGGATATCGCTACAGGTGATCCTTTAGAACAGGCCACCCCACATTTAAAAGCACTTAGCTGGCTATGGGGCATTGGTCCAATGGATGTGATTGCAACACAGAATATGGACTATGTTTCTTTAGATGAGATTGAAGAAAAAGTACAGAATGCTATTAAAGAAGGTTTGAAATTAGTGAAGGAGTGGTAGAAAACAGTGATAAATATATCTTATAATAATGATAAAGATATTTCTTAAATAAAAATGAAGAGGAAAAGATAATAATGAAAGTTTTTGTGGCGCATTTTAATGCAGAATGTAATGAACATATCAGTCATATTGTGAATCGAGATGACTTCCATTTTCTGTATGGAGATGATTGTGTAAAAGCAATGAAAGTAGAAGATATTTTTAACAAGAATGATATTGAAGTTATTCCTTCCTTATATGCAAATACTTCTCCAAATGGAATGATTGGTAAAGAAACATTTGATTATATCTGTGAATGTATATTAAATCCATTGAAAGAACATTTATCTGAAATTGATGGTATTTATCTACAGTTCCATGGAGCAAGTGGTGTAGATGGACTGGATTGTATTTCTGGTGAGCATTACTTGGTGAAAGAGATGAGAAAAATCGTTGGTAAGTATATGCCAATTGCAATGGTCATGGATCCTCATGGTAATTTAACAGAAGAATTATCAAATCAATTAAATATTGTTAGATGCTTCCGTGAATCACCTCATTTTGATACAGTTGAAACTAGAAGAAAAGTGGCAGAACTGTTATGTGATTTAATGCTGCATCGTAGAGTGATGAAACCAATCATTCGAAAACTTCCAATTATGGTAGGTGGAGAAAGAAGTGTTTCTGCGAATGAACCCGTTCGCTCCATTAATCAACTGCTTGATGAAGCAGAAAAGGATCCAAGAGTATTTTCTACTTCCTTCCATGTAGGATTTATCAGACACGATGATGACAAACTTGGTGCTGCGGTTGTTGTAGTTCCTAATACAATGAATGATATTGATTACTGTAATGAAGTGGCTGATAGAATCAGTCAGTATACTTGGAATCATCGTCATGAGTTTAAATTTACTGGTAACTTTGATGAAGTAGATAAATCTGTTGAAACTGCATTGAATTATCCAGAGAAGACAGTCGTTATTACTGACTCTGGAGATAACTGCGGTGCTGGTGGATATGGACAGAATACAATTGTTTTAAGAGAAATGCTGAAACATAAAACGGATAAGAAGGTTTTATTTGCAGGTATTAATGATCCAAAGAGCTATGACATCATTTCCAAATGTAAAACTGGTGATAAACTGACTTTAAATGTTGGGGTTGAGGAAGATGAGAATAGTAAGTCTACTACATTAGAAGGAACATTAAAGGCAATCGGTAAACAACAAAAAGGATTTAGTTCAGATTTTGATTTAGGTAAATCATATTTGTTTAATATCAAGGATACTAATATTGATGTAATTATTATGAATGATAATATTCAATATGGTACGATGGAACAGTTTGATGCTGCAAATGCACCTTTTCACGATTATGATATCGTAGTTGTGAAAATGGGTTATTTAGATACATATTTAATTCCTGAAACGAAATTCCATATCATGGCTTTATCGGATGGTCCAACAATTCAGAGAAGCGAAAGAATTCCATTTAAGATGATTGCTAGACCAATGTGGCCAATGGATGAATTTGAAGATTTATATTTTATAAAGTAAGTTCATTTAGGAAAGCGAGATGCTTTCCTTTTTTGGAGATTGTTTAAAAAATATAAGAAATCTCATATACTTTATTTTGGAGTGTTAACTACATATGGAATATATCAGAGTTACGAAAGAAAATATTGAGAAAGAACATATCTGTTGTGCCATTTCTAATAATAAAGATGTGCAAGTGTCATCTAAAAAAGCATGGCTTATGCAAAGATTTGATGATGATCTTGTGTTTTTGAAAAGTGTTGAGCGTGGGAAATGCTTTATTGAATATATTCCTGCAGAGAATGCATGGAATCCAATTGATGCTGAAGAATATATGTATATTGATTGTTTATGGGTATCGGGTGCATTCAAGGGGCATGGATATGCAAATGATTTGCTTGAAGCATGTATCAAAGACAGTAAAGAAAAAGGTAAAAAAGGATTATGTATTCTTAGTGCTGCAAAGAAAAAGTCATATCTTGCGGATCCAAAGTTTTTGAAATATAAGGGTTTTACAGTATGTGATGAAACAGACCATGGAATTCAGCTATGGTATTTATCTTTTTTCAGTGGCGTAGAAAAACCAAAGTTTATGGAATGTGCAAAACATCCTCGAGTGAATGAAAGTGGATACGTTCTTTACTATACAAACCAATGCCCGTTCAATGCAAAATATGTTCCCATTGTAGAAAAGACAGCGAAAGAAAATAATATTCCATTCAAAGTGATTCATATTACAAGGAAAGAACAGGCTAGAAATGTTCCATCTCCAATTACAACATATGCATTGTTTTATGATGGTGAATATCTGACAAATGAAATCATGAATGAAAAGAAATTCTTGAAATTGATAAATGCTTGAATCAAATGTTACTATGTGTTGCTTTCCGCAACAGGCATATTTGTATAGGATGATACTAACAAAAAGGAGATTTTGAATATGTTTCATGAAAATCTAAAAACAATGCGAAAAGCAAAAGGATATACACAGGAAGAACTTGCGATAAAGTTGAATGTTGTGCGTCAGACAGTCAGTAAATGGGAAAAAGGTCTTTCTGTACCTGATGCAGATGTTCTTTGTAAAATTGCGGATGTTTTGGATATGGATGTAAGTACATTACTTGGAGAAGAAATCGTTGAAGAGACAGATAAGAGTGCAGTTGCTCAGCAACTAGCTAAAATCAGTGAACAGCTGGCAATGAAGAATCAACATAGTAAAAAAATCTGGAAAGTGGTTTGCATTATTTTGTTTGTAATTCTAGTTTTTTATATCTTGGCAATTGTTGTATTCAGTGTGATTGCATCAGAAAATATTGTAGACAACTATAGTGAAAATATGGTTGAAATAGAAGAAAAATAAAGTAAAACCGTTAACTTTCCAAATTTATTTAGTGCTATGAATGATTCATGTATACTTAATAAATAAAAGTGTACTCAAAAGAATGAAAAAATCATATGAATCATAAAGAATATCTAGGAAAAGAAGTGAACTACTCGGCTACAAGTAACCGAGCTTCCAGGTGGCTCTGCCACCGGAACTTTTCCTGTGTTACCGGTATGTTAGCTATGTGTTACATACACAGAGTGTCACCTCTGTGAGTGGATGCATAGGACCGTAGTTTTCTGCATGGTCTTGCTGTTATCCATGCAGTGTATTTCAGGCTTACGCCGCTGTCCCAGCGGGCGAAATAATAAAAAATATCAGCATGTGCAGTAGATTCTTACTGCTTCGTTTTTGATGTTGACAGCCGCATTATAGTCACGATTATGTGTTGCACCACAATGCGGACATGTCCATTCTCTAACAGACAAGTCCTTAGTTTTCTTACTGAGACAGCCACATTCACGGCACATCTTGGATGACGGGAACCACTTATCAATTTTGATGACACGCTTTCCACAAGCTTCCGCTTTGTAAACAAGCATACGCGTGAACCTTCCCCATCCCTTATCAGAAATACTCTTTCCAAAATTCAATGCCTGTGACATGCCTTTCATATCAAGATCTTCGATTCCAACAATGTCATAGGCATCTACTAATTTTCGTGACAGCTTATGCAGAAAATCGTTACGCTGATACGTGGCTTTTGCATGCAACTTAGCAACCTTCCGCTTTTGTTTCTGATAGTTAGAAGAGCCTTTCTTCATGTGAGACAGCTTACGCTGCTCTCTGGCAAGTCTATCCTGTACATGCAGATATGCATGCGGTGAATCAACCTCATTACCATCAGAATCAACGTAAAAGCTACGCATGGACATATCTAACCCGATTGCATTATCTGGATCAATATCGTGTACTGCCTTTACTTTGGTATATTCAAATAAAAATGAAATATAGTACTTTCCACTTGGTTCTCGTGAAACCGTAACACTTTTGAGCTTGCCGTCCTGCTTGACAGGACGATGATTTTTGACCATCAGCTCACCGGGGATCTTTGGAAGAGTGACATACATGTATTTATCAGATGTACGATAAGAAATGTTTCCATTCACAACATTTGTTGTATAGGAATCATGATGGTCACTCTTCTTTTTGAACTTTGGATACTTTGCACGCTTGTTGAAGAAATTCTGAAATGCAGTGTTGAGATTAAGCTGCACATTAGCTAATGCAAGAGCATCTACATCTGCAAGCCAGCGACAGCACGAAATATGCTTATACCACGCTGGTGTAAGATTCAAATTCTCACCAAAATACTTATATGCTTTTGACTTGTCATCAAGCATTCTGTTGTACAGATAACGCACACAGCCAAATGTCTGTGCAAACATAGCCTTCTGTTCCTCTGTAGGAACAGCCTGGAATTTGTAAGCTTTTCGTATTATTTCAGCAGAAGTTTTCTTGGTTTTTCTAAGTGGCATAAGGTATCCTTTTCTACACTGATATTATACCATAGCAAGTACATAAAATCGCTTATTTATGCGGAAATATTGAATTCATCAGCAATTCATCCCGCAGATGAATCAGCAGGATTTCTTGCTCGAATTTTCATTAAATATCGTAATTGATCGAGAACTTGGCAGTAAACATCCTGAATATGGATTTATTTATCTGGTGAACTATGGATATGTACCGGACACTACCAGTGGAGATGGGAAAGAATTGGATTGTTATTTACTAGGTGTGTTTAAACCTGTGAAGGCGTTTAAGGGGAAATGTATTGCCATTATCCATAGAGTGGATGATGATGACGATAAATTGATCATAGTTTCCAAAAATAAAGAGTATTCTGATGATGCAATCAATGCTTTGGTGGAATTTCAGAAACGATATTTTGAACACATCATAGTCAGGTGAATTAGAGTGCGTGAAGGAGAATAGAAAATGAAAATTCATGATATTTCCCAAGAAATATTCAATTGTCAGATATATCCTGGTGATCCAATACCTGAAAAAAAGACTCTTTGTTCAATGGAAAATGGTGACTTGTATAACTTAACAGCATTTAGTATGTGTGCACATAATGGCACACATATCGATGCACCGTTTCATTTCATCAAGGATGGAAAAACTGTTGACTCTATCAGTTTAGCTGCATTGATTGGAATGGCATGTGTTGTAGAATATCATGGAATTGTCTCTGGTGAAGCTGCTGTAGAAATTCTTGAAAATGCTAAGAATCAGAATTTACAAGCCGCAAAGAGAATTTTAATTAAAGGAGATGCTGAAGTTTCAGTAGAAGCAGCTAAGGTATTTGCTGAGGATGGAATCTTACTGCTTGGGGATGAATCTCAAACGGTTGGTCCTGAAAATGCGCCAATGGAAGTGCATCTTATATTATTAGGAGCAAATGTAGTATTACTTGAAGGAATTCGTTTATCAGAAGTTTCAGAAGGAGTTTATTTCTTGAATGCAGCTCCATTGAATCTATCTGGCGTAGATGGTTCCCCATGCAGAGCGGTACTGATCGATGTTGGAAAATAAAATGCCAGTAAGGAGTGAAAAGATC
Organism: Erysipelotrichaceae bacterium 7770_A6; assembly: GCA_014610835.1. Lineage (GTDB taxonomy): Bacteria > Bacillota_I > Bacilli_A > Erysipelotrichales > Erysipelotrichaceae > Bulleidia. Next base: position 30,353 of record QQXM01000022.1, on the reverse strand, counting down.
ACAATCAAAAGGCTTGAAACTTTGTAGTCTCAAGCCTTTAATATATTTTGTTTTATCGATAGATAGATCTGGCCATACGCAAGATTGTATGACGTTTTCCACGAATGACTTCACTGTAATGCATTAAGTTTTCTGCACCCATTCCACCGATTGCAGCGTCACCGATACGATGAATATCAGCACCTGCCATTTCCGACAGATGCTTTTCTCATGCTGATTTCAGGGAAAGAAATAAGCATTGACTTCAATCCTCATAATCAAAATTTATTGGTTTTCAAATTGAGAGTAATCTAAAGCATATGCTATACTGCAGACAATTGTTACTGCAGTTTTATACAGTTTATTTTCTGCTCGTCAAAATTTCTTGTATTGTTACAGATGACAATGGCTTCATCTAGTTTGGCAAATTGAACAAGACATAGACGATTGAATTTGGATTCATCTGCCAAAATATAAGCTTGTTTTGAATGATGAATTGCCAGAGCCTTCGTATCTGCTTCCATTTCATTGCTTGTTGTAAAACCAATCTGTTCATGAATGCCGTTTGTTCCAATAAAGCAGACATCAAAATAGTAATCATTCAGTTGTTTTGTTGCCTGTTTTCCTGTGATGGCCTGTGTACTCCATCGAACGATTCCCCCAAGCATGATCGTTGATATTCCTTTCTTTCCGAGAAGTTCTACATGAGGAATCCCTGGAGTGACTATCGTAATATTTTTGGCAGTAATGTATTCAATCATTGCATATGTAGTACTTCCTGCATCCAGATATACCATCTGATTGTCTTTGATAAGCTTTGCTGCAGCATATGCGATCTGTTTTTTTTCGGATGAGTTGGATTCTGCTTTCAGTATCATGGAAGGCTCTTCTGTCTGATCTCCAGTAATTTTAGCGCCTCCGTGAGTCCGAATAATCATGCCAAGATCTTCCATTTCCTGAAGATCTCTTCTTACGGTCGCTGGAGAAATCAGTAGCGCATCTGCAATTTCCGTGACAGATACGATTTCTTTCTGTTTGCATAGTTCAGTAATCTGGGACCATCTTAGCTGTTTGTTCATATTCCTCCTTCAAATAATCATTCTTTTGATTGATATAATCATTATAAGTGTTTAATGTATAAAATGTAATGAGTATTTGATTGAAATGGTCATAATATGATTGAATTAGCTGATACGAAACGTAAAATAGAATCAGAAAGACGAGGATTCATATGATATATACAATTACATTAAATCCTGCGATCGATTACTTTATCACATTGAATGAAACACTGTTGGTAGATGAAGTAAATCGAGGAAGTCACGAAATCTACAAGGCAGGCGGAAAGGGACTGAATGTTTCTAAGATCCTAAGTGTAATGAATATTCCATCTAAGGCAATTGCAGTACTTGGTGGATTTACAGGTCAGTACATTCAGGATTCCTTTGAAGAAGATCCAAATATTGAAATGATTCCAATTCCAGTGGATGGAATGAATCGTATCAACATGAAGGCAAACTATGGGAAGAAGGCATTATGTGTCAATGGCAGCGGACCAGTAGCAAATGACTGTACTGTTCAGCTTCTGCTTGATGAAATTGCAAAGATCAATGCAGATGATATTGTGATCATCTCTGGTTCTGTGATGCATGGCTTTCCGGATGATTTTGTTACTGCATTGGCTCAGGCAGTGCATCAGAGAAACGCAAAAGTTGTGATCGATATGGAACAGATCACAATGGAACAGCTGAAAGAATGCAGACCATATCTGATCAAACCTAACCTGTATGAGTTTCAGCTGCTTTTTGAAAATGATGAAATCAATGAATCAAATATTGATGAATATTTGAAAAAGGCAAATGAAATAGGAATTGAAAATATCCTTGTTTCGTTAGGAAAAGATGGAGCAGTATTATCCAATGCACATGGTATCTTCAGACTGGATCAGCCTCGTACAGTACTTGTCAATAAGGTAGGCGCAGGAGATGCAATGCTTGCTTCCTTTATTGGAAAGCTGTCACAGGGATATTCCAGTGAAGAAGCACTGCAGTGGGGTGGTGCAGCTGGTAATGCCACAGCCAGCAAAATCGAAGATATCACAATGCGCGATATTGAAGGATATCTTCCACAGATGAAGGTTTCAAAAAATAATTCGATATAGGACAATGAGAGGAGATAATATATGTCGAACAATTCTAATTTTGACACACTTGCAACAACGATCATTACTCTTCTGGGTGGAAAGGAAAACCTGGAATTTGTAAATCACTGTGCAACAAGACTGCGTGTAAACGTAAGAGATCTGTCTAGAGTAAATCAGGATGGTCTCAAATCAACAAAAGGCGTTCTTGGACTATCGGTTCAGGAATCAAGCAAAGAGGTCCAGGTAATTATCGGACAGACAATTGAAGATGTATTCTCTGCTGTACAGAAGCAGGTAGGAGATCTAAAAGGATCCAAGGGAACTTCATCTTCCGGTAAAGGAATACTTGGTAAATTTGCAAACTTCCTTATGATGATGGCAGGTATCATGTCACCAATCATTCCAGCACTGCTTGCAGCAGGTCTTCTTGGCGTATTTATTCTGGTCCTTCAGTGGTGTGGAATGGCTGCGGACAGTTCTACGATTACGATCCTGACAAATCTTCAGCAGACGATTTTCTATTTCCTTCCAGTCTATATTGGATATACTGCCGCAAAGAAGTTTGATACAGAACCGGTACTTGCGATGGTGCTTTGCGCATTCCTTGTATATCCTGGATGGGTAGATATGGTAAACACTATGACTGCAGAAGGTCAGACATTCACTTCCTATTTCGGCATTCCAACAATGCTGAATACATATAATAGCAGTGTCATTCAGCCAGTACTTGCAGTATTCGTAATGTCAAAAATTGATGCACTGTTGAAGAAGGTTCTCCCAGTTTCTGTCAGACATGTTCTGAAGCCATTCTTACTGTTGCTGATCATGTCAGCAATCACGCTTCCACTGCTTGCTCCACTTGGCGCATTCATTACAAATTATATCTATGCAGGAATGGTCTGGGTCAGAAAGACAGTTCCATGGCTTGGTGTATTTGCTATTATTCTCTTCAGTTCTACAGTCGGTGTATTCATGCCTGGGTTCCATATGGCACTGATGCCAATTGCAATGGCTTCTATCGCAGACGCTGGATATGATGATCTGATCAATATCTGGTTCTACTGCTGCACATTGACTCCAGCTTTTGTTGCCCTTGCTGTCGGTCTGAAGACAAAGAACAAGAATTTAAAGAGTATTGCATTCCCGGCTTCATTATCTGCATTCTTCGGTATCTCTGAACCAACTGTCTATGGTATCAACTATAAAATGCCAAAAATTTATGGAGTATATATGGTTACAGCTTTAACAGCTGGTCTGATTTCTGGTATTTTCGGGTTGAAATCTTATGGTTTTGGTGCATATTCATTAACAAACATTCTGTTATTTCTAGGACCTGAAAAGGATGTTTCAAACTTCATTCATGCATTGATTGTTCTTGCCATCATGGCAGTAATGTCATTTGTAGGCGTATTTGCAACAAAGTGGGATGATTCCATCTACGGAGAAGATGATGACGATACTCCAGTAGCTTTACCTGGTACAACAGATGAAATGGTTGTTACAGGAGATGCATCAATTGCTGCACCTGCAGAAGGCACATATGTTGCAATGAAAGACATTCAGGATGAGATCTTCTCTTCTGGTGCATTAGGTACATGCTTTGGAATGAAGCCATTAAATAATGTAATTACTTCCCCGGTCACAGGAATTATCAATAGTGTTGCTCCAACAAAACATGCAATTACGATCTATGGTTCTAATGGCGAACAGGTAATGGTGCACATTGGTCTGGATTCCGTGAAACTGAATGGTATGGGAATCCGTACATTTGTAAAGCCAGGCATGAAAGTCAGAACTGGTGAAAAAATAGCTGAATATAAGAAGGCAATGTTTGAAACAGAAGGTATTGATGATACAGTAATCACTATTTTACTGAATCCGGATGCATATAAGAATGTTGTAGTAGATGACAGTGATATGAAGTCAGTCATCAAAGCTGAAAAGTAGGAATTGATATGACAGATAATCGTAAATACGATAAAGAATTAGTGGATGCGATCCATAGAAAAGAATATGTAGAAAATGTAGATGGAATTGATATCCTGTTCAAGCCGGTTCCTGATGATGACCGCAGGCATGTAATGGATCCTCGTCTGTATGCAACTGCTGAAAAGAAAAAAGCAATGTTCAATCAGCGCGCAAAAGGTGGATACAGTTTACTGAATGAAAGATATCGTCCAGACAAGGTGACATATGAACTGACAGAAACTGAAATTGAAACAGATGAAAGACTGATTTCAGTAAATGATGATCATATGATCGACATCTTCATGTACAGAAGAAAAGATGATGAAGGCAAGAAACTGCCGGTAATAATTTATCTGCATGGCGGTGGATGGACTGCTGGAGATATTCATCTCTATGAAAAACAGATGAGACTGGTTGCTGAAAAGGCACATGCGGTAACGGTATTTCCTGAATACCGTCTCGCTCCTGAATGCCCGTTTCCTGGACCAATCGATGACTGCTATGCAGCTGTGAATTATATCTATGATCATGCAGATGAATTAAACATTGATCAGACAAAAATCATGGTTGCCGGTGACAGTGCTGGTGGAGGATTGACAAATTCATGTGTCATCAAAGATATTTCAGACAGAAAGATCATTTCTAAAGTATTTGAATTGTATCCTTCATTCGATGCAAGAAATCCAAGAGATGTAAAAGAATTTACATGGTCATATGATGCTTATCCAATGCTGGATGAACAGGCAGATGTGATCCACAGTCGTATTGATCGTATTCGCCTGGGACATGAAAAAGCAAGTGAAGATGGATTGTATATTCAGCGCAAGACAACATTGGATGATCCTCTGATTTCACCAATGTGTGCAAGCGAAGAAGTCCTGAAGCAGTTTCCTGAAATGGTTATCTGTAATTCTGAATTTGATTATCTTAGAATGAGTGCAGAATATGCTGCCAGAAGATTCAATACACTTGGCGTTTCTGTAAAACTGGTAACGTATTGTGGATGTGATCATGGCTTTCTGGATAATCTTGGTTCAACAGTACAGGCAGAAGAAGTCTGTGGTTTCATGGCTGATGAAATTCAGAAAATGTAATTTGATAGGGCTGCTTCATGCAGCCTTATTTTCATAGGGGAAAAGATGAAACATATTCAATTTTATTATGTAAGACATGGTGAAACGATATTCAATGTGAAAAACTTGTCTCAGGGATCTTGTGACAGCCCTTTGACAAAGAATGGTATTCACCAGGCTGAAAAGACAAAAGAAAAAATAAAAGATATTTGTTTTGATAAGGTATTTTCTTCCAGTTCTGAAAGAGCATTGGATACAGCAAATATCATTCTGGAAGGGCATCAAAATCAAGTGGTTCCACTGAAAGGTCTCAAGGAAATGTCGTTTGGATATCTAGAAGCATCTGGTGTAGGTGATACAGATATGTCAAATTGCTGGAAGAATAAGGATTTTAGTGCATTTGAAGGGGAAAATCGCGAATCATTTGAAAAGAGAATTCAAGAGACATATCAAAAGATTGTTGATATGTGTGATGATCATGATGTTGTTTTGATTGTGAGTCATAGAGGATATTTCTATTACATGCTGGAAGCGTTATTTGGAAAAGATCTCGACAAACTTGAAAGAAAAAATCCTGATATATTAGCAACACTGATACCGAATGCATCAATAGCAAGATTTGAATATGACAATGGTAAATGGATACTAGAAGAATTACCAAAGTGATGGATTGTATGTTATTAAATGTAGTTGATATGCAGAAAGAACTGATTTATCAAAAACAGGAAATATAATAATGAAGAAAAGTAAACTGTTATTTTTCTGTCTTTTGGAAAACTAACAGTTTTTTCTGTGAGCAAACAAGATAGGATGGTTGCTCAATGAAAATAAGTCTTAATTGTTAGAATAATGTTCTAATATCATTGATCACTCATGTATACTTTAGTTAGAAAGATAAATCGTTGTTTGGCGATTTGGTAAATCCCAATAAATTAATTTTATAGGGAACAGAAAATTTGAATTTGCGGAGGAGTATGATGGATAGACCAATAACAACTTTATTTATGTTGATGTCTTTGGATGGAAAAATAAGCCCTGGTGCGTCGGATGATTTAGACGTAGATAAGGATTTCCCAAAGATAAGCGGGTTGAAAGAGGGCCTGCCGCAGTATTATGAGATTGAGCAGACAACCGACCTTTGGTCTTTTAACACCGGACGTGTACAGGAAAAAATGGGTGTAAACCAAAAGCCATTTCCTGATAAGACACCCGTTTCATTTGTCTTGTTGGATAACAGCCATTTGACCGAGCATGGTGTAACCTATTTCTGCAAAAAATCTAGGATATTTGTGCTGATTACATCAAATAGAAATCATCCGGCATATAACGTTAAGGAAAACAATCTCCATATTATTTTTCAGGAAAAACTATCGCTGAAAAAGGCACTTCATGAATTGAAATTGTCGTATGGATGCGAAAGATTGACGATTCAAAGCGGCGGAACGGTGAACGGATTATTCCTTCGTGAGAAGTTGTTTGATTATGTTGATGTCGTTGTGGCTCCGGTGCTGATTGGCGGCAAAGAAACCGCTTCTTTAATAGACGGCAGTTCCATTCTTTCAGAAAATGAACTATCTAAGATGGGCGTATTGAAACTCATTGAGTGCACTGTTTTAAATGACTCCTATATTAGAGTTCGCTATCAAGTGCTTCGCTGACAACTTCCAGTTTATCGCACTGTCTATAAAAATAAAATCCGTTAGCTTTCTAATCCTGGAAGAAAGCTGACGGATTTTATTTCTTGACGAGTAAACAGGGTAGAGACTGATTTCCTATTATCAATGTATCAAAAAAAATATTGGTTGAAATTCTGAAAAAGAACATTTTATAAAAGTGAATATTTGCGTACAATAAAGAAAAAGACAGGAAATAGTATATGTTGATTTTAGATAAATTACGTAGTTATGAAAACTTTACAAAAACTGAAATTCAGGTTGCTCAGGCCTTACTAGGAATAGGCACTAAAATTATCGATTACTCTGTAAGAATGCTTGCAGAAGAATCATATGTTTCACCAGCAACAGTAGTACGTTTGTGTGTAAAGCTTGGATATGATGGATATGAAGATTTTAAAGAAGCATTTGTAAATGAACAGGAATATATTAATCGTCAATTTGGGAAAATCGATGTTAATTTTCCGTTCGAAGAAGATGATTCTACTACTGCGACAGCGTTAAAGCTTTCAGAACTGTATAAAGATACCATTGAAGATACTATGTCTTTATTCAGCTATGGAATGATGAATAAGATAATTTCATTGATGGCAAGAAAGAGAACAATACATATATTTTCAAGTGGAACTGCATTGAGTGTTGCGGAATCTTTCAAAGAAAAAATGCAGAAAATAGGTAAGGCAGTATATATTACAGAAAATCAGAGATACTCATTATATGATGCAGTAAATCTTTATAATGACGACATGGCAATCATTATTTCCTATTCAGGTGAAACAAAAGATATGTTAGATATTGCAAGGTTCTGCAAAAAAAGACATGTCTCAATCGTTGCAATCACATCTTTTGGAGATAATACACTTTCTTCTTTGTCGGACTATGTCATACATATTTCAACAAAAGAAAATATGTTTTCAAATCTTGGAAATTTCAGTACACAGATATCTATTTTCTTTATTCTTGATCTCATATATGCAGAATATTTCAAACTTGACTATAGGAAGAACTACGAAAAGAAGAAAAGCATTACCTCACTTCTTGAATCCAAGCGATATTCAGATAATCCTATCATCCAGGATGAAACGCTGTTTCAGGATGAAGCCGAAGAATAATTGCAATTTTTGAAACACTGTTCCTTATTGGCGTTCAGCAATAGAAACAAACCTCCTTAGCGTTTAACATACGGGCAAGGAGGTTTTTTTATGAAGAAAGATTTTCTTTGGGGCGGATCTACAGCTGCCAATCAGTATGAAGGTGGATATCTTCAGGGAGGAAAAGGGCTGAGCATCGCCGATGTTGAAAAAGGTGCTGATCAGTATTCTCCAAGAGAGATTCATACGTATGTCCATCCTGGCGAGTATTATCCATCACATGAAGGTGTTGATTTTTATCATCACTGGAAAGAGGATATCGATCTGTTTGCTGAAATGGGATTCAGCTGTTTCAGACTGTCTATCAACTGGCCACGCATCTTTCCAAAAGGAGACGAAGAAGAGCCAAACGAAGAAGGACTGCTTTTTTATGACAGGATCTTTGATGAACTGCTGGCAAAAGGAATCCAGCCTGTTGTAACGATTTCACATTATGAGACTCCATTGTATCTGGTGCAGAAATACGGTTCATGGCGAAATAGAAAACTGATTGATTTCTATCTGAGATTCTGTAAAGTGATTTTCAAAAGGTATTTAAACAAGGTCAAATACTGGATGACATTCAATGAAATCAATGAAACGATGAATCAGAAACAACCGTATCATCAGGCAGGAATCGTATATGACGAAGGTGAAAATCATAATGAAGTCAAGGTAATTGCTTCTCATAATATGATGGTCGCAAGTGCAAAAGCCGTAAAGCTTGGGCATGAGATGAGTTCAGATTTCAAGATTGGATGCATGATCCAGTATCCTACAACTTATGCCAAAACTTGTAATCCACTTGATGTACTTGCAAGAAGAGAACACATGCAGCCGAATTATTATTATATGGATGTGATGTGCAGAGGAAGATATACAAATCTATGTACTTCATATTTAAAAAAACTTGGAGTAGATTTTGAAATCAGTAAAGAAGATGAACTCGCTTTGAAAGAAGGTACAGTTGATTATATTGGATTTTCTTACTATTTTTCTTCAGTTGCAGAAATGAAGGATGGAAAATTGATTGTGGAAAGAAAAAACCCATATGTATCGAACAGTGACTGGGGATGGCCGATTGATCCAATTGGCTTACGTGTTGCACTGAATGAAATGTATGACAGATATCAAACACCTTTGTTTATCGTTGAGAATGGACTCGGTGCAGTAGATACAATCAATGAAACAGGTGAAATTATAGATGATTATCGTATTTCATATCTTGGAAAACATATTGATGAAATGAAAAAAGCAATTGATGAAGATGAAGTGGATGTCATTGGCTATTCATGCTGGGGACCTATAGATATTGTTTCTGTAGGTACTGGTGAAATGAAAAAACGATATGGATTCATCTATGTGGATAAGGATGATCGTGGAAAAGGAACAATGAAACGCATGAAGAAGAAGTCTTTTGACTGGTATAAAAAAGTGATTGCGTCCAATGGAGCAGATACGTCAAATGACTAAATCTGAATTGTGCATCAGACTGATAAAAAAAGGAAGTGCATTTCTTATTGATCTTTATCTTGGCTCGCTGTGTGCAACTTTACCTGTTTCTATATATACCAGTATCAGATGCAGTGAAATATCACAGAATATATGGCAGTTCGAGAAAATGACAGGAATTCTGCTTTCGTTAGCTTCATTTATTTGCCTGTCCGTCTATTATCTTCTTCCAGTACTGACAGACAGGCAGACAATAGGAAAAAGACTGTTTCGTCTGACTGTCACAGGTGAAAGAAAAAACATTCTGCTGAGGCAAATGGCATGTGTGATATTTCTAGCGACAGGATCACAATATTTATCACAGATAATCAGTCTTCTAAGTAACACAAACTATACAGAGATTGCTCGCAATCTTGAAGAATATATCGCAATAGCGTCTGTAGTATTCATGATTTTTGGAAAGAAACATGAAATGCCGCACGATGCATTATTTAAAACATCAGTGAAATACTAAAGGGGGAAACATGAGTAAATTTACTGACACTCTTGGAGAAAAAATTGCTCCAATCGCTGCAAAAATGCAGTCAAATCGCTATCTTTCAGCAATCAAGGAAGGATTCTTTGGTTCTACACCATTATTGATCGCAGGTTCAATCTTCCTGCTGTTTACGAGTCTTCCATTCGACTGGTATTCTGCATTTCTGGCAGATAATCCAGCAGTGATGGATTTCTTCTATATTCCATACCAGATGACGTTCAATGTCATGACAATATTTGTCATTGTCGGAATTGCAAGATCATTGTCAAACTATTATAAAGTAGACAGCAAGATTGCTATATGTCTGTCATTTGTAGCGCTGTTTTTACTGACACCTTTATATAGAACAGATGACTTTGGGAAAGTTCTTCCAATTACAAATTTTGCTGCACAGGGACTTTTCGTAGGTATCATATGTTCAATCTGTTCTGTGGAACTGTATCGCTTCTGTGTGCAGAAAAATCTGACAATTAAAATGCCTGATTCGGTTCCATCAGCTGTAACGACAGCATTTGCAGCTGTTATTCCTGCGTTACTTGTCATCCTCATCTTCAATACTGTAAGACTGATCTTCACTCTGACTTCTTTTGAAACATTCCAGAATTTCATCTTCACCGTTCTTCAGCAGCCACTGCAGTCACTTGGTGGATCTCTGCCGGCAACACTTCTTGTTCTGCTGATGGAAGCAGTTATCTGGTGCTTTGGTATTCATGGAAGTTCAATTGTTTCTTCTGTAATGAATCCAATATGGTATGCATTATCTGCTCAGAATGTCGATGCACTTGCAGCAGGGCTGGCTATGCCAAATATTGTAAACTATAACTTTATTGCATTCTTTGTTAAAGTTGGAGGATGTGGAGCTACGTTGTCTCTTGCATTGCTCTGTTTGTTCCGTGCAAAGTCAGAAAGATATAAAGCACTTGGAAAACTGGGAATTGGAGCTTCTGTATTTAATATCAACGAACCAATTCTCTTCGGATTTCCAATTGTCCTGAATCCGACAATGATGATTCCATTCGTTCTGTCTAATCTGACAGTGGGATTACTGACTTATGTATCTGTCTGGAGCGGCCTTGTTCCATTTATCAATGGTGTCAATCTACCATATACGATTCCTGCAGTAATCTCCGGGGCAATTCTTTGCGGATGGAGAGGTGCTGTATTGCAGATCGTTGAAATTGTTGTAACTGGATTAATCTATTATCCATTCTTCAAGGTTTGCGACCAGCAGGCTCTTGAAGAAGAATCAGCAGCAGAATAATACAGAAAAGTGGACAGATGTCCACTTTTACTATATGAGAAAGGAATATTGAAAATATGATTGTAATAAATCAGATGATGCAGTTATTTTTATTAATGATGATCGGATGTCTGCTGCTCAAGCTGAAGGTATTAAATAAAAGTACAGTAAAAGATTTGAATGGATTTGTTTTGAACGTAACGATGCCATGTATGATACTAACATCAGTTCTGGGTGCACAGAGAAAAGGTCTTCCAATAAAAGATATTCTGACAGCAACTGCGATTCTTGTCATCTTGCTTCCTGTTGCTTCATATCTTTTCTTAAAGCTTGCGAGAATAAAAAAGAATACTGGATTTTGGCTGTTTATGATGATGTATCCAAATGTTGGATTTATGGGTTTTCCTTTAATGAAGGCACTGTATGGTGATGAATCGATTCTGTATACGGCAATCATCAATATGGTATTTAATGTTTCTCTGTTCAGTATTGGAAAAATGTGCATGATGGGGAAAGGTGATCAAAGAACTAAAATGAATTGGAAATCTTTGTGTTCTCCAGGAATCATTTCATCGCTGGTGGCTATCGCTTTTTATCTGACAAGTTTTTCGATGCCGGAAATAATTCTGAATCCGTTGAAAATGCTTGGAAATATGACTACTCCACTGGCAATGATGATTATTGGTTCAGTCATAGCACAGTACCCTGTTAAGGAAATATTTTCTGAGAAAGAGATTTATGAATTTGTATTTTTGATTGATATAGTTCTTCCGCTTTTCTTTTTTCCTTTTTTGAATTGCTTTATACAGGATAGTCTAACAAAAGGAATTGCAGTAATTATTCTATCAATGCCTGTTGCAAATGGGGCAGTCATGTTTGCCGAACAGTACGGTCAGCCAGTAGTAAAGGCGGCACAGACAGTATGCCTTTCAACTTTGCTGTCAGTTATTACAATTCCAGTTGTAATGAAAATCTGTGGAATGTAAATGAATTATTACGGAAAACCTGCTGTTTAAATGTATAAACAAGGTAGGATGGTTACTCATTGAAAATAAGTCTTAATTGTTAGAATAATGTTCTAATATCATTGATCACTCATGTATACTTTATTCAGAAATATAAATCGGAATTGTGCGCCTAGATAAGGGCGAGTAGTCTAGCAGGTGGAATGCCTGTCTGGTAAGGTCTAACCAACCGCCAGTAGCGAGTCTTGGGTGACTGTCAGTAATGGTAGTTGCTAAGCGTAGACAGCGAAAATATACTTCACAGATTGATTTGTAACGCAAAAGACGTTACAATAAAAGAGAGGTGGAGGTGTATTCTATGGGAAAAACAACAACATTAAATATAAGAGTAAATCCAGATGTAAAAGAAAATGCAGAAAGTGTATTGGCACAATTAGGGATACCAATGGCTACTGCTATAGATATGTATTTAAAACAAATATCATTAGTAGGAGGAATTCCCTTTTCTGTTGTATTACCAAAAGCAGCTAATTCAGTGAATGCAGATATGATGTCTGTTACACAGATTCATCAAAAGTTAGAAAAAGGATATGCGGATATAGAGAAAGGGAATGTTGAGGATGCAGCTAGTGCGTTTGTGGCATTTAGAGCGAGGCATTAATGAAGCAATATAAGGTAGAGATTACAAAAGAAGCTTTGCAGGATATGGAAGATATATACAATTATATTGCTATAGATTTACTTGCTCCGGATAATGCAATGGGGCAATATAATCGCATTGCTGATGAAATACTTACATTAGACACTTTCCCGGAACGATTTAGGATTATGGATTCTGAGCCGGAAAAGAGGATAGAGTTGCGTAGAATGCTCGTCGATAATTATTCAGTATTTTACACAATCCGTGACGAAAGGGTAATTGTAACGGATGTGTTATACACGGCATCTGATATAGAAGCACGTTTGAGAGGCGAGCTATAAAAGCACGCGTTTATTTCAGTTTATCGCACTATTTATAAAATATGATCCGTTAACTTTTTAATCCTGGAAGAAAGCTGACGGATTTTTTTGCGCTTCTTGACGAGCAAACAGTGTGTAGGCTGATTGCACATTGAATATAAGAATTTACTGGCAGGAAGTTTAAATCCGCTGATTATTCATATATACTTTATTCAGAAATCGGAATTTACCTATTGAGACATATAAACTGTTGACAATAAAGCTCCTATATAGTAGTTTATTAAAAATACTATATAGGAGCTTTTGTATGGAAATGAATGGAGGATTTCTTGTCACCAAGATAAAACAACTTGGAGATCGGATTTTTGAGAAGATTCTCAGTGAAAAGAATATTGATGCATTTAATGGAGCACAGGGGCGTATTCTTTATGTGCTGTGGCAGGAGGATGGTATCTCAATCAGGTCACTCTCTACTAAATGCGGATTAGCGATAACATCTCTTACTACGATGCTGGAAAGAATGGAAAATCAAGGGCTGATAAGCCGTGTCCAGTCTGAAACGGACAAAAGGAAAACACTCCTGTTTCTGACTGAGAAAGCACATGCCTTAAAGGGCGAGTACGATTCTGTATCTGATGAGATGGGCAGTATTTACTACAAAGGTTTTTCAGAGGAAGAAATTACCCGGTTTGAGGAATACCTCGACCGCATCAGAATGAATCTTGAGGAGTGGCAGAAGTCATGAGTATTTGTATCAAAGATCAGATTCAGAACATGAATATCGTCATTGGCTGCACAGTGGGGTGTACATATTGCTATGCCCGCAACAATGTGAAACGCTGGCATATGATTGATGACTTCGCTGACCCTGAATTCTTTCCGGGTAAGCTCAAGATGATGGAAAAGAAACGTCCGCAGAACTTTCTTCTTACCGGCATGAGCGATTTCTCCGGATGGAAGCCGGAATGGAGAGACGAGATATTTGCAAAGATCCGTGAAAATCCACAGCATCAGTTCCTGTTCCTTACCAAGCGACCTGATTTGCTGGATTTTGATACCAATCTGGAAAACGCATGGTTTGGCGTTACGGTGACGAGGAAAGCAGAACTGTGGCGTATCGACGCACTTCGTAAAAACGTCAGAGCAAAACATTACCATGTTACTTTTGAACCGTTATTCGATGATCCCGGCACGGTTGACCTTTCCGGAATCAACTGGATCGTTGTGGGCACCATGACCGGAGCTCAGAGCAGGAAGATTCATACGGAGCAGGAATGGGCATGGTCTCTGACGGACCAGGCACATAAGCTCAGCATTCCGGTGTTTATGAAGGAAGACCTTGTTCCTATCATAGGGGATGAAAATATGATTCAGGAAATGCCGGAAAAATTTAATAAAGTGTTAGAGGTACAGAAATCATGGAAGAAGTAATAAATGGAATTCTCATTCGTGAGGTGGAAACAAAGAACATCATGACTAAGTCTAGTCTGCCGGTAGGCGGTTACTCGGTCAATCCCTATGTGGGCTGTACACATGCCTGCAAGTATTGCTACGCTTCTTTTATGAAGCGCTTTACCGGGCACAAGGAGGAATGGGGCACTTTCCTTGATGTGAAGCATTGGCCGGAAATTAAAAATCCGAAGAAATATGCCGGACAGCGGGTGGTCATCGGTTCTGTGACAGATGGCTACAATCCACAGGAGGAGCAATTTGGAAATACCAGAAAACTTCTGGAGCAGCTGATCGGCAGTGACGCAGATATTCTGATCTGCACAAAGTCGGATCTTGTGGTACGGGATATTGATCTGCTGAAAAAGCTTGGACGAGTAACCGTTTCATGGTCGATCAACACACTGGATGAAAATTTCAAGAACGATATGGACTCTGCTTCGAGCATTGAGCGGCGTATTGCTGCTATGAAGCAGATATATGAAGCAGGTATCCGTACAGTCTGTTTCGTATCCCCGGTATTCCCCGGTATCACGGACTTTGAAGCCATTTTTGAGCGAGTTAGGGATCAGTGCGATCTGTTCTGGCTCGAAAATCTCAATCTTCGAGGCGGCTTCAAAAAGACAATTATGGATTATATCGCCAGAAAATATCCTGATCTTGTACCACTTTACGACGAGATCTATAACAAGCATAACCGTAGCTACTTTGAAGCACTTGAAGTAAAAGCTGAGAAAATGGCTAAGAAGTATGATTGTGCCTTTGTGGATAATGAAATGCCTTATGGCAGAGTCCTGCAGGGGCATCCGGTGATCGTAGATTATTTCTATCATGAGGAAATCCGTGGGACAGAGAATACTGGAAAAAGAAATCGCTAACTTACAATTTATTGCACTATTTATAAAATATGATCCGTTAACTTTTTAATTCTGGAAGAAAGCTGACGGATTTTTTGTGCTTTTTTACGAGCAAACATGGTAGATGTCAATTGCACATTGAATATAGGAATTTACTGGCAGGAAGTTTCAATCCGCTGATTATTCATATATACTTTATTCAGAAATATTAATCGTTATTTAGTGAGGTAAAGATATATGTTTCATTTAGAAAAAGTAAATGGTAATAATGTCTGGGATATCCTGAAACTGACGGTATCGGAATCGCAGAAGAACTTCGTTGCCGCCAATGAGATCAGCATCATTGAAGCGTATACTGCAATTACGGGAAACGGTCATGCATTCCCATTTGGTATATATGATGAGGATAAGCCTGTAGGTTTCCTGATGATTGGTTTTGATGTTGATGATTATTGGACGGATGCACCTGAAATTGCAAAGGGAAACTATAATCTGTGGCGTCTTATGATCGATAAGGCATATCAAAACAGAGGGTACGGAAAAGAAGCGGTCAGCCTTGCATTAGAGTTCATAAAATCTATGCCTTGTGGCGAAGCGGAATACTGTTGGCTATCATATGAACCCGATAATACAGTTGCCCGTCAGATGTATCGCTCTTTCGGTTTCGAAGAAACCGGTGAAATGGACGGCGAAGAACTGATCGCTGTTCTGAGACTGTAATTAACAACTTCAAGTTTATCGCACTGTCTATAAAATATAATCCATTAACTTTCTAATCTTGGTAGAAAGTTGACGGATTTTTTGCGTTTCTTGACGAGCAAACAGGGTGTACCCTAATTGCTCAAAATTGGTGCTGTTAAAATATGTTATAAGTAATGGAATTGGGGATGGATTGTATTATATTGTTTGCACATATTTGAGTAATGAAAAAAATAGAACTTTGTTTGCTCAAAGAATAAGTGAAAAAATTGTGTTTTTGAGCGTATTTTCTAAATGCAACTGATAATATCGTAATAGTTGCTGGAAGCAATCGTATGCTTGATTATAAAATGACAGCGAAAAGAGAGGTATTTATATGAAGTATAGTTTTGTTGGAGTTATTATTTGGGGAATTGTTTTGCTGATTGGCTTAGCTGTGATTGCTGGTTTTATTACTTTATTGTTTTTTGGCATCAAAGCATTAAAGAAATACTTAAATACAAAAGAAGTCAGAGAAGAAAAAGCAACAATTAAAAAGAGTCTTGGGGAAGTTATTAAGCAACATCGAGAAGAATGTAAAATGACACAAGAATTTGTTGCGGAAGCAATCGGTGTCAGCCGTCAGGCAGTATCTAAGTGGGAAAATGGAACTTCAGATCCAAGTACATCTAATTTAATTGCGATAGCGAAGCTGTTTCACATTACACCAGAAGAATTATTGAAAGAGGTGTTATAACGAATAATGAAGAAGAAGGTTTTGCTAATTAGTGCTGTTGTAATCGCAACTATATATGTGTTTACTTATTTTGGTGGATTTACTACGGGTAAATCACTAGATGTAAATGAATTTAAAGCGTATGCAAAAAGTGTTGATGAAATCTCTATTCCACAAGAATTCAACATCATTGCTTTAGGCGAAGCAACACATGGAAATAAAGAATTTCAACAGTTAAAGTTAGAAGTATTCAAAAAACTTGTAGAAGAGTATCGTGTTCACAGTTTTGCTTTAGAAGGTGATTTTGGCGGGTGTGAAGAAGTGAATCAATATATTCATGGTGGAGAAGGAACACTGAAAGAAATTGTTCAAAAGATTGGTTTTCAAATCTACAAAACAGAAGAAATGATGCAATTGATTGAATATATGCGGGAATATAATGATGATGCTGAAGAAGATGAACAGCTGAATTTTTATGGTTTTGATATGCAGAGAATTAGATATTCTTTTGATGCGTTGAAAAAAGAATGTATTGCTGAAGGAGTTGATTTATCATTTTTGGATAATTTCATCATAGATGGTCAATGGAATCAAAATTATAGTTATGAAGAGAAAAAAGATTTACTGATGAAATTAAAAAAGACATTAGAATTGAAAGAGTTTAATGGTGATATGATTCATTTTGTAGATGTGTTATTACAGAATGTTGAAGTTTTACATAGAAAAGATACTGATGGAAGCTTATTAAGAGATCAGTATATGGCTGAAAATGTTTCTTGGATTTTGCAAAAGGAACAGCAAAGAGGAAATGATTGTATTTTCATCAGTGGACATAATGAACATGTTGCAAAATGGGGAAGTTACGACTCTATGGGGAAACTGTTATCAAATCAATATAGATATTATGTGATTGGAACAGACTTCTATCAGACAAGATGCAATTTACCTGAAGGAAATCATAAACGTACCATACAGACATTTTATTCACATGATCCATTAGCTAAGACAGCGAAATTAGCCGGCTTTAAAATGTGCTGGATTGATTTTTTTTCTCTTGAAGAAGGTACAGAAATTAAAAGGTATGCAGATGCATATACCTATATGGGAACACTAGGAGAAAGCTACTCTATCATGAATCGTTTCCTGCCTCCTAGCTATCGCATGTTTCAGCCACCTACAACGCTTTATGACAGTATGATTTATGTCTCAAATGCATCACCAACAAAGATTATTGAATGATTATTGATTTACATGTTACAAAGGAACTATAATAAACATGTTGAAAAATGGGGAGCTGAGTGGCTGAGAGTAGGTTCGACCTTGACCCTGAAACCTGATTTGGATAATGCCAACGTAGGGATGATATCTTTATTGTATGTTAGCTGCAGATTAGGTTTTTCTGCAGTTTTTTGTTTTTTGATCAGAATATGGCGGCAAATTGGGGGCACCACCTTATGTCGCATTAAAAAAGTAATGCAGGAAGGAGATAGAAAATGAAAACAGCATTAACAATCGCTGGAAGTGATTCCAGTGGAGGCGCTGGTATCCAGGCGGATATCAAAACAATGTGCGCAAATCACGTATTTGCGACGAGTGCAATTACAGCACTAACGGCACAGAATACATTAGGTGTTACAGGAATTATGGAAGTAACACCAGAATTTCTTGGGGAGCAGCTGGATGCAGTCTTTACAGATATTTATCCAGATGCTGTGAAGATTGGAATGGTTTCTAGTTCTGATCTGATTCGTATGATTGCTTCAAAACTACAGGAATATAAGGCAGCTAATATTGTTGTGGATCCGGTGATGGTCGCAACAAGCGGTGCAAAACTCATTAGTGATGATGCAATTGAAACATTGAAAAAAGAATTGTTGCCTTTAGCAACAGTCATTACACCAAATATTCCTGAAGCAGAAGTTTTAGCGGATATGAAGATTGCAAATGAAGAAGAGATGATTATCGCTGCTGAAAAAATTTCTAAGAAATTTGGATGTGCAACTCTGGTAAAGGGTGGTCATCAAATCAATGATGCAAATGATCTGTTGTATAGAGATGACGCATATACATGGTTTCATGGAAAACGTATTAACAACTCTAATACACATGGAACAGGATGTACATTATCCAGTGCTATCGCATCCAATCTTGCAAAGGGATATGATTTGGATACATCCGTAAAACGTGCAAAGGATTATATTTCTGGAGCATTAAATGCAATGCTTGATCTTGGCAAGGGATCCGGACCAATGGATCATTCATTCGCGATTGATAATGAATATGCAAAGGAGAATGTTCAATGAAGAAAACTTCTTTGTTTGAAAATGCATTGATCTGGTTTGGTGCAGGTGTTTCTATTGCAGAAATACTGACAGGTACATATCTTGCACCTTTAGGATTGAAAAATGGTATTTTAGCCATTGTGGCTGGACATGTCATTGGCTGTATCTTATTGTTCCTGGCTGGTGTTATTGGTGGAAAAATGCGCTTAAGTGCGATGGATTCTACAAAGATGAGCTTTGGACAGAAAGGTTGTCTTTTATTTGCAACACTAAATGTATTACAGCTGGTTGGATGGACAGCAATCATGATTTATGATGGTGCACTTGCGGCAGATGGTATTATGCATACAGGTGCATGGATCTGGTGTTTGATTATTGGTATCTTGATTCTTGTATGGATTGGTGTTGGTATTACAAACCTTGGAAAAATCAATACAGTTGCGATGGTTGCTTTATTTGTTTTGACTTTAATGCTTAGCAAATTTATTTTCTTTGATGGAAACAGTGCAGTTGTATGTACAGAAGCAATGACGTTTGGTGCAGGTGTTGAACTTGCAATTGCGATGCCTTTGAGCTGGCTGCCTTTGATCAGTGACTATACACGTGAAGCGAAAGATCCTGTGAAGGCGAGTTTAGTTAGTAGTATTGTGTATGGAATCGTTAGCTGCTGGATGTATTTGATTGGTTTAGGTGCGGCTTTATTTACAGGAGAATATGATATTGCACAGATCATGTTGAAAGCAGGTTTGGGTATTGCGGGATTATTGATCATTGTATTCTCTACAGTTACAACAACATTCCTGGATGCTTATTCTGCAGGTATTTCTAATGAATCTATCGTGCCAAAGTGGAATGGAAAACACGTAGCAATGGTTGTAACTGTTGTTGGGACAATTGCGGCAATTGTATATCCAATGGATAACATTACTGATTTCCTGTATTTGATTGGTTCTGTATTTGCTCCTATGATTGCAATCCAGATTGCTGATTTCTTTATTCTAAAGAATGATAAAAGAAATGTAGAATTTGATGTACTGAATCTTGTATTATGGCTTGTCGGATTTGTTGTATATCGCTGTTTTATGCAGATTGATACACCTGTTGGAAATACAATTCCATGTATGATCATTACAATTCTGTTAAGTGTTGTAATTCACAAGGTTATCAAAAAGAACAATTAAAATATAGATTTATGAAAAAATGAAAAAGGATGGAATGAAATTCTTGAAAATGGACTTTATTTCGATCCTTTTTATATTGACGGTACATATTTGCTTCAGTATAGTTGAAGTATCAAAGGCAATGACGAAGAGCGCTGTTTTGCTAAGAAGCTAATAAGAGAGTCCGACATTTGGTGAAAGCGGATAGTGGAAACAAAATCAGTAAATCACTTCTGAGCTTGTATGCTGAAATATAGTAGGTATACACGTAATAAATCACGTTACAGGTTTCGGACTTGTTGGAGTCTAGTAGAGTGGCATAGTTTTCTATGCAAATTGAGTGGTACCGCGGATATCAGATTCGTCTCATGTTTTGGGATGAATCTTTTTTTGTGTACTGGAGGGAAAAAGAAATGAAATTAAACAAAAAGAATATGGTGGTTATCAGTTTTATGTTGTTCTCACTGTTCTTTGGAGCTGGAAATTTAATCTTTCCACCATTCTTAGGACAAAATGCAGGGGAACATACGTTTACTGCGATGGCTGGCTTTTTATTAACGGCGGTTGTATTGCCAGTGCTTGGAGTCATTGTCGTTGCTAGATTTGATGGATTAGATAAGTTAAGTGGAAAAGCTGGAAAACGTTTTGCATTCATATTTACAGTATTGATTTATCTTTCTATTGGACCTGGTCTAGGTATTCCGCGTGCAGCTTCTGTTCCGTTTGAAATGGCGGTTTCACCATATTTGCCAAACGATGCAAATCGTACGCTGTGGATGGTTTTATACTCTGCTCTTTTCTTTCTTGTTGCGTTATGGCTGTGTTTGAATCCTGGAAAACTTGTACAGCGTATTGGGAGGGTATTAACACCTAGCTTATTGATTTTGCTTGTTCTTTTGTTTATCAGTTTTATGACAAAAGGAAATGTCAATGTTGCTCCTGCCTTAGATAGCTATCAATCTTCTGCATTTTTAAAAGGTTTTACAGAGGGTTATAACACAATGGATACCATTGCAGCATTAAACTTTGGTCTAGTGATTTCAACAACACTTGTTTCGTTTGGATTAAATGAGAAGAAAGATCGTATTACACATACTGTGTATGCTGGTATATTTGCAGGCAGTATCTTAGCAATTGTATATATCATGCTTTCATATATGGGAATGTGTTCTTCTGGTGTATATGCAGTACAGGAAAATGGTGCATGGACATTGAGGTGTATTGTGCAGCAGGTGTTTGGTGATGGAGGTGCAGTTCTTTTGGCAGCAATCTTTACATTAGCTTGCTTAACAACCTGTGTTGGTTTAATTAATTCCATTTCTCAATTCTTTTCTATCTTATTTAAGAAAGTATCTTATAAAGTATGGGTCATTGCTATCGTCTGCTTCTCATTTTTAGTGTGTAACCTTGGATTGAATGTGATTTTGAGTATTTCTGTACCTGTATTGAATATTGTGTATCCAGTTTCAATTGTTCTTATTTTATTAGGTTTAACAGATACACTGTGGGTGGATCATTCATATGTATATCCATTTACAGTTTTAGGTACTGCAGTATTCAGTGTGCTTCATACATTAGATACTTTAGGAATTACATTTGGAGTGTTTTCTGATGCGTTGAAAATGATTCCTTTATATAGTTCTGGATTTGGGTGGGTGATCGTTGCTAGTGGTATGATGCTTGTAAGTATCCTTGTTGATAAGATGAAGAATATTCATGCATCTGAAACACAGAATGCGTAAATACGAAAAAAATCCTTTTTAAAATGAGAATTGAATTCTTGGATTTTGTATTGAAATTGTGCATCAACAAGCGTATAATCGTAACGTTTTAAGCGATAAGAAAGAAGGTGCACGTATGGATTATCAGAAGGTTATTAATATTGCGGTGATTGCTCACGTAGATGCTGGTAAATCAACTTTAGTTGATGCGTTTCTTAAGCAGTCTCATGTCTTTAAGGACAATGAAAAAGTAGTTGACTGTATCATGGATTCAAATGACCTTGAACGTGAAAGAGGCATTACAATTTATTCTAAGAACTGCTCCGTACAGTATAAAGATTACAAGATCAACATTGTGGATACACCAGGCCACGCAGATTTCTCAAGTGAAGTTGAACGTATCATTAAGACAGTAGATACAGTTATTCTTCTTGTTGACTCTGCAGAAGGTCCAATGCCACAAACACGTTTCGTATTACAGAAATCATTGGAAAATGGTCTAAGACCAATCTTATTGATCAATAAGATGGATAAGCAGGATGCTAGAGCTACAGAAGTTATTGATGAATGCTATGACTTAATGCTTGAACTTGATGCTACAGATGATCAGTTAGATTTCCCAATTCTTTATGGTTGTGCAAGAGAAGGTATTGTTCGTTATGACTGGGAAGATACAAACACAGATATCGTTCCATTATTCGAAACAATTACACACCATGCACAGGCATATCCAGACTTAACAAGCGAATCATTGCAGATGCAGATTACAGCATTGGCATATGATGACTATATCGGCAGATTAGGTATTGGTAGAATTTATAAAGGTACATTAAAAGCTGCAACAACATACACTGTATGTAATGCAAATGGTGATGCACCACATCAGGGAAGAACAAACCAGATTTTCGTATATAAAGGATTGTCTAGAGTCAGTGTAGATGAAATCCAGTCTGGTGAAATCTGCATGATTTCTGGTATTTCCGATATCAATATTGGTGATACTTTATGCCCAGTTGGAGAAGCAGATCCACTTCCAGCAATCAAGATTGAAGAGCCAACACTTTCCATGAACTTCATGGTAAACGACTCTCCATTTGCAGGACAGGTTGGTAAGTTTGTTACTTCTCGTAATATTAGAGAAAGACTTGACCGTGAATTACAGGTTAACGTTGGTTTGAAGGTTGAAGATACAGATTCTACAGATACATTTAAAGTGTCTGGTAGAGGTGAATTGCATTTAACAGTTCTTCTTGAACAGATGAGACGTGAAGGATATGAAATTGCAGTATCTAGACCAGAAGTTATTTTGAAGAAGATTGATGGTGTTACGTGTGAACCAGTTGAAGAAGTTGTTATTGATGCACCTAATGAGTATAGTGGGGCTGTTATTTCTGCATTGAATGTTCGTAAGGGCCTTTTAAACAACATGGAAGATGTTGGTACATATACAAGAATTACATATATGGTTCCAACTAGAGGATTGATTGGTTTTAGAAGTGACTTCATTAACATGACACATGGTGAAGGTACAATGGTACAGCGTCTTGCTGACTATGAACCTTGGAAGGGTGAAATTCCACAAAGAGAAAATGGTGCTTTGATTTCTACAGAAACAGGTGGTGCTATGACATATGCTCTTTGGAATATTCAGAATAGAGGTCAGTTGTTTATTGGTGCACAGACTCCAGTATATGAAGGCATGATTATCGGTGTATCTGCAAAGAACATGGATATGACTGTTAACCCAATCAAGAACAAGAAGATGACAGCTGTTCGTTCTACAGGTAACGATGAGGCAATGAAACTTGTTCCGCCAAAGGTATTAACATTGGAACAGGCAATTGAATTTATCAATGATGATGAATTGGTTGAAATTACACCAACAGATATTCGTGTTAGAAAGAAGTATCTCACAGCAATTGATCGTAGAAGACATGCTAGAGAGCTTGGAAAGATTGAAAACGAATCTGATGAATAAGAAGACGGTAGAAATATCGTCTTTTTTTATAAATTCTTTAAGTAAACAATGTGCTGTTATGTTAAAATAATCACATATGGAAGAAAATAAGTGTGCCATTTTCCTTGCAGATGGCTTTGAAACATGTGAGGGATTGATCGTAATTGATCTATTAAGAAGAGCTGGTATTCACATTGATATGATTTCAATGAATGAAACGCTCACTGTTACAACATCGCAGAATGTAGTCTTACAGGCAGAAAAACGATATATAGATATTGATCCTGAAGATTATGATGTTTTGATTTTACCGGGTGGTAAAGTCGGTACAAAGAATCTAGAATCTGTTGATTCTTTAAAAGAGGCCATAAAGATGCACTATTCAGAAGGAAAACTGACATGTGCAATCTGTGCTGCGCCATCTATTTTTGGCCATTTAGGTATGCTGAAAGGGAAACGTTATACATGTTTTCCAGACTTCGATGGTGCGTATGGTGGAACATATATGCAGGAATTGGCGGTTACGGATGGAAATCTGATTACTGCCAGGGGTATGGGTGCTACTTTAGAATTTGCTAGAGAAATCTTAAAGCAGTTGATTGATGAAGAAGCAATGAAAAAAGTACAACATGGCATTCAATATGAACATTCATTCCGTAATGAATAAATTGAGGAGGATACACTATGGAAAACATGTTTTCAAATGATTCAAGACAGTTTAAGTTTGATGTGCTTGTAGCATTATGTCGTTCAGCAAGCAAAGGGGAAGTTGATGAAGATGAAATTCAGGCATATGCCCACAACCTGGTTTCATTGTCATCTCCTAGAGTTAGATGCTGCGTATATAAAGAAAGAGAAGTATTAAGACAGAGAGTTAGACTTGCAATGGGCAAGAATGCTTCTGAAGAAGGTGAACACGCTAAGGAACAGATCGTTCAGGTGATTGATGCTGCATGTGATGGATGTACGATCAAGAAAGTTCGTGTAACAGATAACTGCCGTAAATGTATGGCAAAGAGCTGTATGGCAGCGTGCCGTTTTGGTGCAATGCATATGGGTGTATATCATTCTGAAATTGACTATAAGTTATGTAAAGAATGCGGAGCATGTGCAAGAGCTTGTCCTTACAATGCCATCGTAATTACTGAAAGACCATGCTATGCACATTGCCCAGTACAGGCAATTGGCTGGGATGAAAATAATCTTTGTAAGATTGATGAAAAGAAGTGTATTAACTGTGGTGCATGTGAAAATGCCTGCCCATTTGGTGCAATTGAAGATAAGAGCATGGTGCTTCCTGTAATGAATCATATTCGTGAAGGCAAGCGTGTATATGCAATTGTTGCTCCAAGTATTCAGGGACAGTTTGAAAATACAAGCCTGGCACAGGTTATGAAGTCAGTTGAAATGATTGGCTTCAAGGAATGTGTTGAAGTGGCTGGTGCTGCTGATGCAGTTGCAGTGACAGAATACAAAGAATTGAAAGAACACAAGGAAGCTGGTGTTCCATTGACAACTTCCTGCTGTCCTGCATTTGTAAATATGCTAAGAATTCATTTCCCACAGGTATATGAAAATAACAAGAGTTCAACATTATCACCAATGCAGGCTTGTGCGAAGAAAATCAAGGCAGATGATCCAGATTGCGTCGTAGCATTTATTGGACCATGTATTGCTAAGAAGAGCGAAGTATTAAGTTCTGATCTTTGTGATTATGCAATTACATATGAAGAATTAGCTGCAATGTTTATTGCTAAGGGAATCAACCCTGCAGATGTTGAAGTTAGTCCACTTGAAAAGTATGCTTCTAACTATGGCAGAAACTTTGCACATTCTGGCGGTGTTGCTGCTGCAGTTGTTCAGGCTGCAAAGGAAGCTGGTGATCCAGTTGCTTATAATGCAGTTATTGCAAATGGTGGATTTGAATGCAAGAAGCAGTTACTCTTAATGAAAGTCGGCAAGTTCAATGGTGACATCTTAGAAGGAATGAACTGTGAAGGCGGATGTATTGCTGGGCCTGCCTGTATGACAGATGCAGCTACTGTTAGAGGTAGAATGACTAAGGAAAACCTTCAGACAGACAAGAAAACAATTGAACAGTCAGTTGAATTGTTTGATATGAAAGATTTTGATATTGAAATCAAAAAGAATGCAGAATAAACTGATAACCGTGGACACTGTTCACGGTTATTGTTTAAGTGAAGTTTATGGAAAAGAAATTAAACTTAAAAGAGCTAAAATGGGTTCATCAGCCAGATCGATTTGTTGTAAGAGAAGATAAGATTATTATTGAAACAGAGCCACATACTTCTTTGAATTTACTTGGAGGAAGTGCAGAAGGAGTAGAAATGGAACTCGTTCCAACGGGAAACTTTCATTTTTCAATCCGATGTGATTTCCAGTATAAAAATACGTTAGATCAATGTGGAATTGTTTTATACGATCAGCATGGTAGAAAATTGATTGTTGGTTGTGAGATGATGGATGGTGAAGTATCTAAAATCGTTGTTCGTGTGAATCATATGGATGGAACAGATCGTTCGGAAAGAGAAATTGGATCTGGAATACAATGGTTGTATTATCGTATTTGGCTGAGAGGTGGTATTGTTAGAGTGCAGTACAGCTTCAATGGAAAACGATATTCAGACTTGAGAGAGTTTGTCATAGGAAATGATGAAGTGAAACTTGGTATTTATGCATGCAGTCCAAGAAATTCATCATTTGATTGTATATTTTCTGAAGCAATATTAGATGAGGAAGTGAAAGTATGAGTGAAGTAGAAAGATTGATTCGTTATTGTAAAGTGGATACACAGAGTGATCCAGACAATGAAAATGTAACACCAAGCAGTGAAAAACAGTTCAATCTTGCTAAGATGTTAAAGCAGGAATTAGAAGAGCTGGGATTAGAAGATGTAACTTTAGATGAACATTGCTATGTTTATGCATGGCTTCCTTCTAATGTAGAAGGTGCAGCAAAGACTGTTGGTTTCATTGCACATATGGATACAGCACCTGATTTTTCTGGAACAAATGTGAATCCAAGAATCATTGAAAACTATGATGGCAATGACATTGTGTTGAATGAAGCAATGGTTACAAAAGTAGAAGATTTCCCTGAATTAAAAGCATTGAAGGGAAAAACACTGCTTGTCAGCGATGGTACAACACTTTTAGGTGCAGATGATAAAGCTGGTATTGTCAGCATTATGGAAGCACTTGCATATCTGAAAAATCATCCTGAAATCAAACATGGTCGTATTGCGATTGGTTTTACACCAGATGAAGAAATTGGCAATGGTGCAAAATATTTTGATATTGAAAAGTTTGGCGCAGATTTTGCATACACAATGGATGGTGGAACAGTTAGAGAAATCAGTGATGAAACATTTAATGCTGCAAGTGCAACGGTAACATTCAATGGTTTTTCAATTCATCCAGGTTCAGCTAAAAATAAGATGGTTAATGCTGGTTCTATTGCTTGCAGCTATCAACAGTTATTGCCAGAATATGCACGTCCAGAACATACAGAAGGTAGAGATGGATTTATTCATTTATGTGGTATGCAAGGCAGCACAACACATGCTGAATTGAACTATATTATCCGTGATCATGATCGTAATAAACTGGAAGAAATGAAAGGCTGGATGCTAAAGGCTGTTGATTTCGTTAATGCGATGCATGGTGAAGGTACATGTTCTATTGAAATCAAAGATGCATATCACAATATGAAGGAAGTACTGGATGAACATCCAGATGCAGTAAAATATGCTTTCCAGGCATATGATGAATTAAGCATTACACCATTACATGAACCTGTTCGAGGCGGTACAGATGGTGCGGAATTATCTTTACGTGGACTTCCATGTCCAAATCTTGGTGTCGGTGGAGGCAATTTCCACGGTCCGTATGAATATTGCTGTATTGAAGAATTACAGCAGGCTGTAACTGTTATTTTAACGATTGTTCAAGACGTAGCAAAGGGAGAATAATTATGATCTGTACTTGTACAATGAATCCATCTTTAGACTATTACCTTGAATTTGATGAAAATATCAAAAATGGGAAATTAAATCGTTCTAATCTTGAATACTATGAAGCAGGTGGAAAAGGAATCAATGTTTCTATTGTTTTAAATAACCTTGGTATTCCAACAAAAGCATTTGGCTTTATTGGTGGTTTCACGAAAGACTTTTATATTTCTTTGCTTGCAAAGTATGAAAATATTCATCCAAACTTTACGTATACTGATGGTCATACAAGAGTGAATGTGAAGCTTCATGGAAAAGATGAAGTGACAGATATTCACGCAATGGGTCCGTATATTACACATGAAGATATGCAGAAACTTGTGAAAAAGACGGAAAGCATGTATGAACAGGACTACTTTGTTTTAGCAGGTAATACACAGGAATGGTTAATTGATGAAACAGAAGAAATGCTGAAAAAATTAATTAATGAGGGTGTGAAGGTTTCATTGGATACAAATGTCAAGATCATGCAGGATATGCTGCAGTATAAGCCATTTTTATGTAAAACAACGAGTAAAGAATTAGAAGAAATTCTGAATGTTAAAATTGAAAATGATCAACAGGCAATTGTTGGGGCGAAAAAACTATATGCACTAGGTGCAAAACATGTCATTGTATTAACAGATACACTAGCAATTCTTGTGAATGATCATGGTACATTTACATGTGAATTCCTGGATCAGGATTCTGTTGTAAATACGGTTGGTACTGGGGATTCTATGATTGCGGGATTCTTGATGAATTATTTGAGAACAAAAGATTCTTATGATTCATTAAAGTTTGGGGCATCCTGTTCAAGTGCAACTGCATACTCTAAAGGATTGGCAACACGCGAAAAAATTGATGCAATCTATCAGAATACAGTTGTACAGAAGATTGATTGAGGAAAATGAATGAAAAAAATTTTAATTAGTTTGTTAGCAGTGGGAATGTTAGTCGGCTGTTCTACACCAGCTTCCAGTAGTAAAACATCTTCTACTTCTGTTACGCAGAAAGATGAAAAACTGACAATTACAAGTAATGTCGAGCTTGTTTCAGTAAAAACAAATTTAGAAGGATATAAATGGGTTGGAAGTGAAATAGGTGATTTTAAGGAAACATCTTTAAAAGAGACAATTCGTTTGTTCTCTGAAAAGGGTACAGGAATTGTGTATTATGGATATGTTGGCTGTCCTTGGTGTGAAAGAGCACTTCCTGAATTGAATCAGGTTGCTTTAAAGTATGGCGTTCCTATCTACTATGTAGATGCATCTGTATCTCCGGATCACGATGACTATATAACACTAACAAATGATTTTGGGGACATTCTGAAAACAGATGAAGAAACTGGAGAAAAAGAAATGTATGTGCCTATGGTTGTAGGTATTAAGGATGGAAAAGTCGTTGGCAGTCATACTGCTTTGGTTGACAGTTTTGAAATCAAAGATGAAACTTCTCAAATGAATGACAAACAGAAAAAAGAATTGCAGGACATTTATACAGATATTATTTTGAAAGTTGCTGATGAATAGAAAAATATTAATCGTTTTCATATGTGTATTTCTTTTATGTGGGTGTACTTCAAATGTATCAGAGAAAGATAACAACGGCCTTTTTAAAGATGGATCCATTAAAGTGAGTGAAATTCATGACTCTGATATAAAAGAATATGAATTTTTAGAAGATGATGATCCTGCATTTATTGAGATCAGTTTTGAAGATGCGTGTAAGTTTTTTAGAAACCAATGGAGTGGGATTCTATATTTTGGACATGTAGGCTGCCCTTGGTGTGAAAGAGCAGTTCCTGTACTGAATGAAGTTGCTAAAAAAGCAAACATTCTTGTTTACTATATAGATGCATCAAAAGATGTTGGAAAAAATGACAATGAATCAGACAAACTGTTCGAAGAAATGAAAAGGTATATCTCTGATAGCTATCGAGAAGATGAAAATGGAGAATTAACATTTTTTGTGCCGAATGTGATTGGCGTAAAAAACGGAAAGCTTGTTGATTACAAATCGGGATTACCTGACAGTTACGACATTAACGAAAAAAATCAGATGAATGATGCAGAAAGAAATGAATTATATAAAAAGTACGCAGAAATCTTTCAAAAAGTATACGGAAAATAGCAAAAACTGAAGTAAAGATACAAATTCAGCATGGACAAAGAAATGTGGAGTTTGATATCAAAAACTTCAGTTTTTTATAATATTTGGAAAAACCCCTTGCAAAGAGAGGAGAAAGAGAGTATATTCAATAGGCCGCAGAGAAGTGTGAGACATGGAAATAAAAAAAAAACAAAAAAACATGTTGACAGAGGAAGCGGGAAGATGATATACTCATCGAGCACTGTTCGAAAGGGCAGTGAGGAAGTTCTTT
>QQXM01000167.1 GCA_014610835.1 Erysipelotrichaceae bacterium 7770_A6 | reverse complement strand
GATGTGCTGGCTTTTTTCTTTTGACTAAAATTGGCGATTTTCTCCTGACCCGGAATGGTTAAATTAACCTGACGCTAA
Source organism: Erysipelotrichaceae bacterium 7770_A6 (assembly GCA_014610835.1). GTDB lineage: Bacteria > Bacillota_I > Bacilli_A > Erysipelotrichales > Erysipelotrichaceae > Bulleidia. The sequence goes on along the minus strand of QQXM01000167.1, from coordinate 2,896 downwards.
CAAAGGGAAAACTTCTATTACTTAGAATATCGATTAAAGCAACCGTTCAATTATGGTTGCTTTTTTTGAATAGATCAGCACAGGTGACAAAATCAGGAATTCTCTTTCTGACAGGCTTGATCACACCATTTCCAGCCAGTCACTGTTGCACAATGAGGGAAAAAGAAAAAGAGACGAATCGCCAGCGCCTCTTTCTCAGATACAAAATGTACAAAGGATGTAAATATAATATCACAGAACACGCATTTCTTGTTCGCGATTAAGTTGGAAAAAAATGGCCCGCTTGTTCGCGATTAAATTGGAAAAACTATGCAATGTGTAAGATGTTGTTCGTGATTAAATTGGAAAAAGCAGAAAAAAAGCAGATTCCGTGCCGACCATACTCTTGTTCGTGATTAAATTGGAAAACTTGGCTGCTTATGTTGTCCTGTAAATATATAAATGTTGTTTATGTTCGTGATTAAATTGGAAAAAAGAGGTCTGAAACATAGGAATTCGTTCGCGATTAAGTTGGAAAATAACATTTTTTATGAACTCTATTGACAAGAAAACTTGGTATACGTATGATTAAAATATGCAAAGAAAACTTGGCGTGGAGGTGTTTTTATGAAAAAGGAAGAAATCTTAAATGCAAGCAGAAAAGAACATCGCAATAAGGACTTGGCTGAAATGGAAGTGGTATATCAAGCCGGTAGTCATGCAAGCAGAGTTGGTGCTTTAGTGTGTTGTTTGCTTTCACTGTTATCTTCTGTGCTTGCTCATACTAAGATTTACAGTCCGTGGGTTATATACTTCAGCATTATTGCAACACAATGGTTAGTTCGTTTTATCAAAATGAAGCGAAAGAGTGATCTGGTCTTGACCGTTCTGTTTTTTGTGCTTTCCATTTTGGCATTTGTTGAATTTTTTAGCCACCTTTTAGAGGTGAGAATATGAAAGAACAGTTACAACTGAAAAATCGCTTAAAGGAAGTTCGCACAGAAGCAAATCTTTCTCAAGCTCAGCTTGCAGAAATGGTGGGAGTATCAAGAAACACGATTAGTTCTATTGAAACAGGACAGTTTAATCCAACTGCAAAATTGGCTTTAATTCTTTGTATTGCATTGGACAAAAAATTTGAGGAACTATTCTATTTTTAGGAGGTCATTATGGAAAATATTATAATGTTGATTTTGGGAGTGTTCATATCTGTTGTGGGAATTGTAAATATCAACGGCAATGTCAGCACAATTCATTCTTACAATAGACGAAGAGTAAAAGAAGAAGATGTACCGAAGTATGGAAAAGTTGTTGGAACAGGAACACTGATTATAGGAATATCTCTTGTATTAGGCTTTATTGTTTCGTTTTGGAGCGAAGAAATTATGGGATATATCATTCTTCCATCAGTTATTGTCGGATTAGGCTTTATATTGTATGGACAGTTCAGATACAATAAAGGAATTTTTTGAGAATCAGGGAGGTATAAAGATGGAATTGAACACAATATCAGGTCTGGCGATAGCTGGAGTTATCTGCTCCGTTGTCCTCTCGATTGGGGTGCCAATTGCTTTGTTCATTGCAGGAAGGGTGAAGCTTAAGGCAAGGATTTCCTCGTTCTTTATCGGAGCAGGAACCTATCTGCTGTTTGCCATGCTGTTGGAGCAGCAGCTGCATGTTCTTGTCATTCGGTTCTGCGGACTGAACGCACAGAGCAGGCCATGGCTTTACTATGTGTACGGGGCTTTGGCTGCAGCGGTTTTTGAAGAGACCGGAAGACTGATTGCCATGAAATTCTGGATGAAGAAATGGCTGGATTTTCCAAATGCACTGATGTATGGAATCGGGCATGGCGGTGTGGAGGCAATTCTGATCGGAGGACTTTCCGGAATCAGCAATCTTGTGTCCATGCTGATGATCAACAGCGGAGCCATGCAGAATACGCTGGCGGCACTTCCTGCTGAGTCTGCAAACCAGACCGTGTCACAGCTGTCGGCCCTATGGACAACACCGTCACCACTCTTTTTTGTAAGCGGAATCGAAAGAATCAGTGCCATCATTCTGCATATCGGGTTGTCACTGTTGATCTACCAGGCGGTAAAGGCAGGCAAATGCAGGACAGCGGCTTTTACAGCGGTTCTTGCATATGGGATTCATTTTATTGTGGACTTCTTTGCCGTGGCAGGTCCGACGTTTCTTCCCATCTATGTGATTGAAATTGGTGTCTTTGTAATGGCAACCAGAACTCTTGTTATGGCGCTGAAGATGGGAAGGATGGAAGAACTGTGAATTCCAGTTTTCTGCTATCATAAAACAGAATATATCTGACAGAACGCACCGTAGAAATACGGTGTTTTTTGTTACCCCAAACCCATAATTCAATACATAACCACAGGTTAGTACAAATACCTTATGTGCTTTTTTTTAAGGTATCATCATGTAGAAACTCAGTCCTTTTTCATTTAGTCATTAATTGAAAGATCAAAGTCTTTCATAATCTGCATTCGTCCAAAGATTGCGACTAAATATCTTGTTGACAGATAAATCATAAAAATAAAAAACAAACATTATTATATTTCAGGAATGACACAAGCCTTCTCAAAAAAGGAAACATTATTCTGCAACAGGGCTAATACATAATGTTCACAGCTGAGAAAAACAAACAAAATGTAATTCAGGCATAAATAAGCTTAAGCTGCGATATTGGATAATGTTTGCCACTTTCAAGTATCATTTTTTCCGAAAACACCATCTGCTGACAACTCAGAGGATGAAGAGAGTACAGATATAAACAATTAAATATCAAAAAAAGACTGAGCAACTACACTATGTAGAAACCAATGTCATTAAGTTAAGCAAAATCAATAATATAGGGTTTTACCTGGCAACATGTAAGGCTCTTTTTTTGATGAAATAT
>QQXM01000166.1 GCA_014610835.1 Erysipelotrichaceae bacterium 7770_A6 | reverse complement strand
GGCTATGTCACAACAATTAGTTGATAATAGCGGTTTTTAGAAGGAGAGCAAATCGCTCTCCTTATTTTTATCCCTACAAACTGAAATTTGCTATTGGTTTTTCTTTATAATAGCACCTACAGCAAATAAAATAATTGCTGGAATTATTAAATACAAAGCATTAGCCAATATCCATACATAAAAAGGAGCTGAATTAAGTGTTGACGTATACTTAGAATAATCAACAACATTCTTTACAATAAAAGCAATTACTAAAACGACACTTACGATATTGCATATCATTGGAACTTTTTTCTTCATAATCAACCACCTCCAACTTCAAATTTTCCAGCTCGACAAGCTGATATTTATCGACACTCTTCTAAACCTTTGTAATATCATTATTTGACTATAAATGTGCCGTAATTGTCCTTAATAACATCTTTACTAATAGCGATTGATTGAAATTCTTCTTCATTACTAACATAAACAATTATTGCTGTAGTTTTATCGTTATCAACAAGCCAGAGATATCCGTTTTCACTCACTACATCTTCTGCTTCAGCAGTTTTCCAATTATCTTCGGAAGTCCCCCACGCATTAACAAAATCATCTAATTTATAGCCTTGAAGTTCTTCTTGTGCCCATTCACTTCCATTTTCACTCACTACATTCAATGATGGAATTTTTTTACTACAGCCAGAAAATAAAAACAACGATATGCATAGTAATATTGAAATCTTCTTTTTCATCTGTGCTTCCCCCTTATAACTTCAAATTAGCAGTGGAACTGCTGGTCTATTTGTTAAATCTCTGCATTTCACAGATTTCAATGTTGCCATTACGAAAGTCAAGAAGATGTTCCTTTTCTCCGTGTCGCTTTCTTTGGCATAGTTTACAAGATTATTCCATACGAGATAGTTGTTAAGGTATTTAGTCGAAACACCGTTAAAGCCTCTCATAAAACGCTTTAACTGGCTATGGTAACTATTGATATGCTGAATGTTGTAGATGCTTTTCTTTGCCTTACCAGTTTTAAGTTGCACCAATTCAATTCCATTGGCATTTGTAAATCTTACATAGGAGTTCATCTTGTCGGTTACAAGTGTGGAATCGGTTTCAATTCTACCATCATAAATATGATGTAAATCTTTTGTAGATACTCTACCTGTATTTGTAATCTTTGAGATTGACAATCCATTCCTGTTTACCGCACAAGGAACACATACCTTTTCTTTTGACAAGCCTCTGATATGTGTGGAATGTCCTCGCTTATGGGCTTTACGAGGCATAGTGAAAGACTTACTCTTACTATGATTTCCCTTGTACGAGATTGCGAAAAAAGTTTCGTCAGCCTCAATAATTCCATCAAGTTTAACTTCATCTGCCATATTCTGGAGTGCATCTAAAATCTTATGTCTCCAAATGAATGCAGTATTTCTATGGATACCACAAGCAGCAGCAGTCTTACGAATAGAAAGACCGTTCATCATACAGTCAATGTACTTTTCCCATACGGCGAGGTCTTTCCTTGTACCAGATATGATAGAGTTAGTAGCAATTACAAAGGACTTGCCACAATCATTGCAAATATATCTCTGTGTCCCGTCTTTTCTGTGACCATTGCGAACTACATGAATACATCCACATAAAGGACATACACGACCATTAGAAAATCTTTCTTTTGTTACAAATTCTTCAATATCTAAAGTTTTGACAAAAGCAGGACTTAAAAGCATAGTTTTAAGACTTTCCTGCTCTGCGGCAGTCAATTTGTTGATAATATCAAGTGCATCTTTAATAGTAGGCATATCGTCACACTCCTTTTATAAGTGCTATTTATCTACTATTATTATACAATATTTTCTATTAAAAATCAACCATATAATGTGACATAGCC
>QQXM01000165.1 GCA_014610835.1 Erysipelotrichaceae bacterium 7770_A6 | reverse complement strand
CCCGTCTTTAGAGTTTCTCACCATGGATTTTTAGAACTTTCAATATAAATAAACATTCAAATTTTGCCGTATTTATCGGTTTTTTTTATACTTTTTTATTTTTTTATTTTATTTTTTATGGTATCATATATATGGTGAGTATGGTGAGTTACATTCAGGAGGTCTTTCCATGGCATATTTTCTTAAAAAGGTGAATCGGAACGGAAAAGTTTATCTTTCTATTGTTGATAGTTTTTATGATGGTTCTCGTGGACACACTGTCCATAAAACTCATTCTTCTTACGGTACTGGTGAAAAGCTTAAAACTGAACTCGGCATCGATGATCCTATTGCCTATTTACAATCTCAAGTTGAAAAATTAAACAATGAAGTTCTCTCTAATAAAGAAAAAAAGATTTCAAATGTTTCTCCCGAAATTTTTGCCGGTCATTTTTTTATCAAAGCTATTTTAAACAAGCTTGAAATCGAACCTATCATGAATGCCTATGATCTCACTACCAATTTCCAATTCCGTCTTTTTGACATTCTCTCTGCCCTTGTTTTTTCTCGTTGCATTTATCCATGCAGTAAATACAAGACTTTCAATGAAATCATTCCACATCTTGATGAAAATTATAATTTTTCCTATGATCAGCTTCTTGAAGGTCTAGGATGGCTTGGCAACAAATATGAACATATCGTTGAAATATTTACCAAGCGTACAAATGAAATGTATGGTATTAATACATCTGTCAATTATTTCGACTGCACAAATTTTTATTTTGAAATTGACAAAGAAGATGATTTCAGAAGAAAAGGACCAAGCAAAGAAAAGAGAACAGATCCAATTTTAGGAATGGGATTGCTGCTTGATGCAAATCAGATTCCGATTGGAATGAAATTATATCCTGGCAACCAAAGTGAAAAACCAGTAATCAGAGAAATCATCAGTGCTCTGAAAAAGAAGAATGGAATAAGCACGCGTATCGTCCAGGTTGCAGATAAAGGCTTGAATTGTGCAAAAAACATATACGAAGCATTATCAAACAGCGATGGATACATCTTTTCAAAATCATGTCGTCAATTGCCTGAAACAGAAAAGACGTGGATTTTATTGGAAAACGATTATATTAACGTAACAGACCAGAATGGAAAAGAAGTCTACAGGATCAAAGAATGCATCGATGATTTTACATACACCTTCAAAACTGAAGATGGAACTGTAAAAACATTTACGGTTCCTGAAAAAAGAGTTGTAACATTCAATTACTCACTCGCAAAAAAGCAAATCAGAGAAATTGAAAAGCTCGAAAGAAAAGCAAAAGGTCTATGTGCCTCAAAAGCAAAAAAAGACGAATATGGTGAATGTTCAAAATATGTTGATTTTAAAAGCAAAGACGGAAGTAAAGCAACAGCTAAGATCAATCAGAAAAAGATTGATGAAGATAAAAAAATATGCGGATACAACATGCTTGTCACTTCAGAACTGAAGGCAACAAAAGAAGAAATCTATCGTGTATATCACAATCTATGGAGAATCGAAGAAAGTTTCAGAATGATGAAATCCGAGTTGGATGCAAGACCCGTATTTTTAAGAAAGAAAGA
>QQXM01000164.1 GCA_014610835.1 Erysipelotrichaceae bacterium 7770_A6 | reverse complement strand
TACCGTGCTCTCTCTGTTATTGCCAAAGAAAATGACTATATCCAGTCTGATGTCTACAGGAACAGTAATTTTGTTATTTCTCGCAACAACCGGGTTCTCTACTATGACTGCACAAACTTCTTCTTCGAGATCAAAGAGGCTGATGATTTCAGAGAATACGGGAAATCCAAAGAGAACAGACCGAATCCTATCGTTCAGATGGGACTGTTCATG
>QQXM01000163.1 GCA_014610835.1 Erysipelotrichaceae bacterium 7770_A6 | reverse complement strand
ATAATGCTGCTTAATTGTTGTTACTGTCCGTATATTCGTACAATATTAAAATATGTTCACCATTTTGCTAATATAGCCTATTTTTTTACTGTAATATAGTATTAGACAAGAGGTTAATTATGGCGAATATATTTGACTATTTAGAATGGAGAAGTGATGTTCCTTTTTCGTGTGACCCATTTAATGAAGTAGATAATTTAGTTTTAGCACAACTTGCATATACAGATTTTGATGGATGTATTCCAGAAGATAAAGAAGATGGAGCAACTTTAAAAGAAATCTATGAGCAATATTATCGTATTCATACGCGTGAAGAAATACTTGCACGAACAAGTTTTATCGCAAAAGCACCATTATTAATGGATAAAATGATTGATTCTAAACGGTATGGTAATATTCGTTTAAAAGGATATGTGAATTATATCAATGATGAAAAAAGCCAGCAGATGAGTGCTGTTCAAATGTATCTATCAGATGGGACTGTATATTTAGCGTATCGCGGAACAGATGATACTTTTACAGGATGGAAAGAAGATCTTTGCTTTTCTTATATGGAAGAAACTGCAGGACAGAGAGAATCTTTACTTTATATGAATGAACATTTTCTTGATAAAAGTGTAAAACTGCGTGTTGGTGGACATTCAAAAGGTGGAAATTTTGCTATTTATGCAAGTGCTTTTTGTGATGCTTCCATTCAAGAAAATATCATTGAAGTGTATTCAAATGATGCTCCTGGATTTATGTATGAAATAACGATGAAAGAACAATATCAGAAATTGCTGCCAAAAATAAAAGCAATTGTTCCAGAATGTAGTGTGATTGGAGTTTTGATGTATTCTTCAGGAAAAAGAAAAGTCATTCAATCCAGCGGGAAGGGATTGATGCAGCACGATGCAAATACATGGCAAGTTATCAGAAATCATTTTATCGAAGTTGAAGAAAGAAGTGCAAATAGCATATTAGCGGATAAGACAATTCGTGGATGGCTGAAAGACTTATCATTAGAAGATAGGGAAGTGTTTGTACAAACGATTTTTGAAGTATTAGAGTCAAGTGGAGCTGCATGTGTGTCTGAGTTTAATAGATCAATTATTGCAAATGTTCCTAAAATTGTTATGAAACTATCTTCATTACCAAAGGAAAAATTAGATAATTTTAAAATGGTGATTGTAGAACTTGCGAAAAGTTACATTGGTGAAACAACGGATTCTTTGGAAAATGGAATCAAAGAAGCAGCAAATAATCTGAAAAAGAAATTATCAAATTAAACTGACCTTATAAAAAGTTATAGAATTGGATATTTTTATATATCCAAAATATCATATAATATCTCCTGTAGAGTAGCGTCGAAAACTCGACTCTAAGAAGCTATCACTCGATAAAAAATCGATGAAATAGAAAAAAGGTGCGAACAAGG
>QQXM01000162.1 GCA_014610835.1 Erysipelotrichaceae bacterium 7770_A6 | reverse complement strand
CTGATACGTAGTTCCGATGTGGTATCCCTGTGATGTACTCTTCGCATACAGAGAAGGGTATTACCACAGGGATTTTGATTTTTGTGGCCTGTAGTTACGCACCTTACGGCTGTCACTATGTTTTCACAATGGCCGGTTCACTCGACCTCTACTGTTTTTACACAGTTACCTGTTTAAATCTGCAAATGCAAACACTTCTGGATTCAACAGATTTGTTAATATTACTGATGATGTATCACAGCCTGCTTTTCTTAAAATATTTGCAGCACCATTGATATCTGCATTCAATACAGTTCCATCTGATGAACGATACAGGCCTCTTTGAATACGTTTTCCAGAAAAATGATGTTTCGTTTCATCACCTTCTACATAAACCGGGATATCATCGCTGTCCAGGAAACTTGCTTTACTTGTATATGACTCTTCATTTCTGACAACAGTAACGCCATACTCACATGCTTTCAATTCAATCATGGATTTGAGCATTTCAAAAGGAATACTGACAAAATTCTGATTGTTCACTGCACCGATGCTGCTGTTCTGTTTCCAGAAAGCATTAGAGCCTAATACAAGACAGCCGATGTCATTGCGCTGGCACCAGACAAGCAGCTTCTTGCTCATTTTATGAAAGCAGTCTCTGATGTAGCTGGTTCTGTATGCAGAAAGTCTGTCAAGATACTTTGACCACACACGT
>QQXM01000021.1 GCA_014610835.1 Erysipelotrichaceae bacterium 7770_A6 | reverse complement strand
ATAATGCTGCTTAATTGTTGTTACTGTCCGTATATTCGTACAATATTAAAATATGTTCACCATTTTGCTAATATAGCCAATTGGATTATAAATGTGGGTGAAAAATGTGATTTCTTTTAACACAAATAAAAAAATAGGACTATAGTAACAATAGATATTGCAGAGCAATCCAATTTGATTCCTGACTTAGAAATAAGCTATCAACCATAATTCCTGAACTCTGAAATAAAACAACTGTTAAAACAGTTGTTTGTGGAGGAACTAAAATGATTAGTTTTATTTTATGTTTGGCTCTGTTGATTGTTGGTTACCTTACATATGGTAAAGTTGTTGACAACACATTTGGACCAGATGACCGCGAAACACCAGCAGTTCGTATTAATGATGGTGTTGACTATGTCGTAATGCCTCAATGGAAATTATTCCTTGTGCAGTTATTGAACATTGCAGGATTAGGACCTATCTTTGGCGCATTGCAAGGCGCTCTTTGGGGACCTGTTGTATTCTTATGGATTACATTTGGTACAATTTTTGCAGGTGGCGTACATGATTATTTCTCAGGTATGATTTCTGAACGTAATGATGGTAGTTCTATTGCTGAAGTTACTGGTAAATACTTAGGATCTTTAATGCAGAATGTTATGAGAGTATTCTCAGTTGTACTTCTGATCATGGTTGGTACTGTATTCGCAGTTGGTCCTGCAGGATTGATTGTTACGTTGTTTAAGAACAGTGGTGCTTCTGGACTGCTTACAACTACATTGTTCTGGCTGATCATTATCTTGACGTATTACTTTATCGCAACATTTATTTCTATTGACAAGATCATTGGTAAGATTTATCCAGTCTTTGGTATCTGCTTGATCATCATGGCAGTGGGTGTCATCATTGGTATTTACACAAATCCTGAATTTACAATTCCAGAAATCTGGTCACATTTCTATAATATGCATCCAGCTGGAACACCTATCTGGAGCTTTATGTTTATCACTGTTGCCTGTGGTGCAATTTCTGGATTCCATTCAACACAGTCTCCATTGATGGCTCGTTGTATGAAGAGTGAAAAACAAGGTCACTTTGTATTCTATGGTGCAATGGTTGCTGAAGGTATTATTGCATTGATCTGGGCAGCTGCCGGATGTGCTTTATATAAAACAACTGGTGGATTAAATACAGGATTAGCTGAAGTATTGGCTGGTGGTCAATCAGCAGCTATTTATGATGTATGTTCTAGAACAATGGGTGGCATTGGTGTTGCATTAGCTATGATTGGTGTTGTTGTATGTCCTATTACATCAGGTGATACTGCATTTAGATCTGCTAGATTAACACTGGCTGACTGGTTCCATATTGATCAGGGATCATACGCTAACAGATTAAAGCTATGTATTCCAGTATTGGGCGCTGGTGCTATCTTAGGTATTGGTAATGCAACTGGTTTGATTGACTATACAGTTATCTGGCGTTACTTCTCATGGACAAACCAGACATTAGCAATGATCGTATTATGGGCTGCTTCCATGTTCTTGTTTACTGAAAAGAAGAACTATTGGGTAACTGCTGTTCCAGCAACATTTATGTCTGCAGTATCAGCAACTTACTTTATCTTAGCTCCTGAATGCCTGGGTGGATTTATTAACGCAAAGACAGCGGAAGGTGCCGTTATTTATAATACTGCTCTTGCATACCCAGTTGGTATCGTATTTGCAGGATTGATGTTATTCTTATTCATTCATGCAACAAAAACACATAAAGCTTGATATTTAGAGGTTTACTTATGATTTTCATGCCATATCCGTTAAGTACATTACATCTTGATAAAGAAGAATTAAAAATAGATAAAAAAACATGCAAGAAGATTGGTCCTTGCGGTGTTGGAAATAAAGCACTGTATTTAAACAGTTTCTTCATTGATCGTAAATATTATATTCCATATTCATCTATCACACGTGTTTTTAAACGTATTGCGATGAGTGAAGGTGGATTTAGTGGAAAAGGAATGTTTGCAACAATGTCATATCTTGTTGTGGAATATGATCATGGGAAACAAAAGCAATGTAATTTTAAATATGAAGATCAGGTAGATGAAGTATTGCATTCTTTAAAGAAAGAACAGCCACAGATTAAATTGTATTCAAAAGCAGGTGAAGCAAAAATTAAAGAAGAGGAAGAAAAGAAAAGATTAGAAATCTTGTCTCGTCCAAAATTACATGCTTCACAAGAAAAAGAAATTGCTGAATTAGAGAGGGCAATTGCGTATCTTGAAAAAGAACCTTCGTATTCTGAACATTTAAGCGCTGCAGCAAAACGTAAAAGAGCGTATTACAGAACACGTCCTAGTTATCGTTATGTTGCAATGGCAATCACAATTCTTGGATTTATTGCATTGATTTACGGTATTTATTCATTTGCTCATCATAGTGATTTTGGTATCTATTTTGCATTATTTGGAATTGCAGCAATCTTTACATTTGCGGGATTGAGTGTATTGCCAACAGCGCGAAATAACAAGTCAGCTGTTATGAAGTATAATGATGATGCAATTTCTGCGATGGAAGAATATATAGAAGGATATGCGAAGTTTCCTCTTCCTGCTCGTTACGCACATCCAATTGTTCTGCAAAGAATGATTCGAGTGATTCAGCAAGGACGGGCTTCTAAGAAAGAAGAAGCATTGAACGTTGTAAAAGATGACTTGAAGGCATTGAATGAGAATGTGCAGGTATCACAGGAAGAATATGATGAAGTTGTAGCAATCAAAGCAATGTTCTTGAATGCAAATTATGAATAATTGAAAAGCTAGCAGATTTGCTAGCTTTTTTAGATGGAATGTTTTTTCTCTTTTTTGATTTCATACATTTTTGTATCTGCAAGAGAAATTGCCTTTTCTAGTGATAGTTGCTGATTGCGATGAATCGAAACTTCTCCAATGGAGAAAGATAATTTGAAATTTTTTTTCTCAGATGATTCAATCGCGTATTGTGAATTTATGAAATCTGTATCGCATAAAGGAATTGAAGATATTACAAGAAATTCATCACCGCCATAGCGCATGATAAATGCTTCGCTTTGGAAGAGCTGACGTAGCTTGTCTGCAGTGAATTGTAATGCAAGATCTCCGCTTTCGTGACCATATGTATCATTGATTGACTTCATATCATCAATATCTGCGAACATGACATATGCTTGTTCTTGATTGGCAAGAATATTTCTAAATGCGTCTTTTCCATATTTCTCAAGTCCAAATCTGTTATAGCAGCCTGTTAAAGAATCATGAACATAAAGAGTGTCTAATCTGCGATTAATACGTGAAGTCATGATTTTCTTTCGAAGATTTTCTAAAGATGTTTCAATTAAGGATAGATATACACCTGAGAATCCACAATGATCAAATGTTGGAACACCACGTGTCAGAATGCATCCAATGATAGTTGAACCATATGTTAATGGACAAAGCATATATAAATCATTTTCCATAGGAATAAATGAAGGAAGAATCAATGAAGAATCATAGGTTGCATAGAAATGTGTTAAGTTGTCTGGATGCAATCCTTTTTTTCCGTATACGGATAATAGATGCATTGTTTTTGAGTAATGTGAAATGCCGCCTGGATTTTCAAAGTTCTCAAAATACACACCATCCAGCATACAGTAAACTTCTTTGACACCAAACGTGGAAAAGAATTCTTCTAACACGTTTCCAAATTCGTTTAATGAACTGCATGCAAGTAATGCAGGTCCAAAATGGGAATGGATCCAATGGAAATTATGTAGTTCCTGATTGATATGTAAAAATCTTTCGGAGAATAATTGGAGTCTTTCTTGATTGATTTCACCTGTACTTTCTTCTTTGATTAGTTCAAATCTACAAGTAACTTTGACAGGGAGTTTTTTATTTTGTGTAAGTTGATAAAGGCTTTGCACGGCATCATATCCAATTTGAAAATAGTTACGATTAATTGTGGTGATCCGTGGAGAATATGCGTATGCAAGTTCCTGATTGTCAAATCCTGTAACAAATACATCTTCTGGTACACGAATTCCATGTCTTTTTAAAACATTGATAAATGCTCTTGCGTTATTGTCGTTAGCACATATAAAACAGTCTGGCAGTGGACGGTTAGAATGAATATATTCTTCCGCTGTTCTTTCTCCATCATCACTGTCCCAGCTTTCTCCATAGCATCCTAAGTTATTGATACGATGATTTTGACAATAGAAAAGATATGCATTTTTTCTTTCTTTTGCTTCTTCACTGTTTTTCCGTCCACCAATAAATACAGTACTTTGCACATTTTTTTCATTTGTCAGATAATCCATTAATGTATGAATTGATGATGCATTATCTGTGCCAATTTCATAGGCATAAGATAATGGACAGTTGATGGAAACAACTGGGATGTTGAGTGCTTTTGCCTTGTTTGCGATGAATTGACGGTCTTTCAAAGGCCATGCACGATTTCCTTGAATAATGATTCCATCATAGTTTGATAATGTTGGAAGGTGTAAGATTTCTAAAGCAGATACATCAACTTGCTGGTCGATGTATTTTGCTAATGCATTGAATACTGTAAATTTAATATTTTTATTTTCTTGAACATATTTCTGCATTCCTTGTAATAGATTATAGGAATGTTCATAGTTCCACTCGAATGTAATGTATGCGGAATGATATGTCATTATCTGTATTCTCGTTTCTTACTTATATTATAAATCATTTTGTTAGGAATCAAACTTGGAATTAATTATTAAATGGTTATAAAAAGAGTGGATTAAAACAATTGATGTAAATTGTATAATCACTCTTTTCTTTTTGTGAAAATAAAAATATAATTCAATAGTTCAAAAATGAACTATTCATAAATGGAGGAATTATGTTTGATATTTCATTTGCTAATAAAATAGTAAAAGCATATACAGATCATTGCAGAGAATTGTGCACAGAGCTGGCAATTCCACAGACTGCATTTGATATTCTAATGTTCCTGGCAAATCATCCGGAATACAAGAGTGCAAGAGATGTTGTGGAAATTAGAAAAATTAAAGCAAATCTTGTTTCAATCAATGTTGAAAAGCTTGTGCATGAAGGGTTGCTTGAAAGAAAACATATTGCAGGGGATCGGAGAAAAGTGGAATTGCTGATAACTGAAAAAGCGAGTGCAATTGTTGAAAAAGGAAAAATTGTTCAAAAAGAGTTTATAGAACAGTTAATGGATGGAATTGATGAAAATACACTTTCCTGTATTCGTGAAGGCTTTCAGAAAATGGAAAAGAATATTGAAAAAATGGAGGAAAAATAAAAAATGTCAATGTTGTGGATTGTGCTGGTTACATTTCTTGCGGGAATGGGTGCTGGGCTTGGAACTGGGTTTGCAGGAATGAGTGCTGCAGCTGTTATTACACCGATGCTTGTTACGTTTTTGAAGATGGATCCGTATATGGCTGTTGGTATTGCACTATCTTCTGATGTATTGGCAAGTGCAGTTTCAGCGTATACATATGGGAAAAATAAGAATCTGGATATTAAAAATGGCATCATTATGATGTTGAGTGTTTTAGTATTTACAGTTGTTGGCAGTTACGTTTCATCATTGCTGCCTTCTGCAACAATGGGTGGATTTTCCGTATTTATGACATTCTTGCTTGGTATTAAATTTATTGTTAGACCTGTCATGACAACAAAAGAATCGATGCAGAATGTATCTGCGAAGAAACGTGCAGTCCAATCGATTATCTGTGGTGTATTCATTGGTTTTATCTGTGGATTTATTGGGGCAGGTGGTGGAATGATGATGCTATTGATTTTAACGACTGTACTTGGATATGAATTGAAGACTGCCGTTGGTACAAGTGTATTTATCATGGCATTTACCGCTTTAACAGGTGCTGTTTCTCACTTTGCAATTGGTGGAATGCCTGATTTAACGGTTTGGTTGTTGTGCATTGTATTTACTTTTATATGGGCAAGAGTTGCTGCTGTATTTGCGAATAAAGCTTCTGCGAAAACATTAAACCAGGCAACAGGTATTATTCTTGTGATTCTTGGTGTAGTTGTCATGAGTTTTCAGTTTTTTGTGAAATAACGAGTCTAAGCGTGATACTTAGACTTTTTTAATAGTTAATTTACAAGAAGAAGGTAAGCTAACTGTGGGGAATAACGTAGATGAATGACAGCGTTTTGTCTACTGGAAATTGGATGCAAAAGAAAAGTGGAGAAGAACAATGTATATGATTCCTCTTGTTATTATGATGTTTTGTCTGATGCCGCTTATATTTAAGAATCGATGGATCGCATGTGATGATGTTTTAATTATTTTACTTGTTTGGCAATTGATAGATACGTATAGAAAAATGAAAAGAGAAAATAAAACTCTGTATGAAGGCGGCATACAGAGTTGTAAAAAATCAATTTTTTTCCTGGAAGAGTTTTTCTCTTTGCTTGAGGCTCTTTTTTAACCAGGAACCTTGCAGATAATAAATTAAGAATAGAGCACTTGTCATTACCCAGGAAATTGGGAAACAGATAAGCGTATCAAATAATGACTTTGCTGGATAAAAGATGATCCAGCAGATTCTAAATGCACCAATACAAAGCGCAGTAATTACTGTTGGAATAAACGAATCGCCACAGGCACGGATACTTGAAGATAAGATTTCTACAAAGCAGAATGTTGCCCATAGAGGACAGATGAATTGTAGAATTTCCATGCCGATGCGGATGACTTCCTGATCTTGTGTGAATAGGTGATATAGGATGCTTCCTCCGAAATAACAGATGAGTGAAATCGTTGCGGCACCAATAAAGTACATAATTGTTCCAGTATGAATTCCTTTTTTGACACGGTCGATTTTACCAGCACCGAAGTTTTGACCACAGAAGGTAAGTACTGCCTGTCCAAGTGCGCCAGATGTATTCCAGAATAATGCATCAATTTTGCCGAAAGCTGTATATGCAGCAACTGTATCAGTACCATAGCCATTCACGCTTGTCTGGATGAACAGGTTTGCAACACAATATAGACAGGATTGAATACCTACAGGGAAACCAATTTCTATAATATGTAATAGTACTTTTGAATCAAATGTTAATTTTGATAGGTGAAATGCATAGGAATCTGTAGTAGATGAAAGAACTCTTAATGTAAGAAGTGCAGATACAACTTGTGCAATTGTTGTTGCGATTGCTACACCAGCAACGCCCCAATGAAAGAAAATAACAAATACAATGTCTAAAACAATGTTTGTAATACAAGATGCAATTAAGAAATAGAGTGGTCTTTTGGAATCTCCGATTGCTCTAAGAATTCCTGAACCATTGTTGTAAATGAGTGATGGTATCATCCCAACAAGGAATATACGCATATATGTAATGGAGTAATCCATAATATCTTCTGGAACCTTTAACAGATCTAAGATCCATGGTGTGAATGCAATTCCTAGAATAGTTAATACAGCGCCGAGTACAATTGCCAGGAACATGGATGAGTATACACCTTTTTCAACACCTTCTAATTCATGGTTGCCATAATATTGTGCAATAACGACTGTTGCACCACTTGCTAGACCAACAACAAATCCAACAAGCAGGTTGATGACAGTTCCTGTAGAGCCTCCTACAGCAGCAAGTGCTTCTTTTCCTACGAAATTTCCTACAACGATAGCATCTACTGTGTTGTATAGCTGCTGGAAAAGAGAACCGCATAAAATTGGTAAAAAGAATAGAAGAATCAATTCTGTAATATTACCTTCTAACATGTTTAAGCTTTTCTTCACAAAACCGTACCTCCATTGAGTATTCATTGTACTCTTGTTTTATTTGAATGCTATAATTTTTAAGAGAATAGGAGATTTTTTTATATGGTTTATGGAATTATGGCAGTTATTTTTCTGTGTGCTGGTTTAGCACTGACATTTTATGTTAAAAAACTGAATAATAAACTTGTTGCATATGTATGTAAAGTTACTGGAATTGCATTTATTGCAATTGGGGCAGTTTCTTTTTATTTGTTGATGAGCGGACAGTTTTAACGATATACTTGTTAGGCTTTTTGAGGGAAAAGTTATGATAACAAGTATTGATCATGTGATTTTGCTTTGGATTGAAAATCATTTGCGTTTTGCATGGATGACGCCTTTCTGGAAGATGATAACACTTTTAGGGAATGGTGGTGTTTTTTGGATTCTTGTGTGTCTTGTAATGCTGTGTATGAAAAAAACAAGAAAAGCTGGAATTGTTATGTCTGCTGCACTGATTATCAATGCATTGCTTGTTAATGTCTGTATTAAAAATATTGTTGCTAGAGTACGGCCATATGATGCCTTTGATGATATTATTCGTTTAATTGAAGTACAAAGAGATTATTCTTTTCCGTCAGGCCATACTTCAGCATCTTTTGCGTGTGCATTTGGTATGTATTTAGGATTGCATAAAGAAATGAAAAAATATTCCATTCCTTTTTTTGTGATTGCGACTCTAGTTGGTTTTTCTAGATTGTATTTAGCAGTACATTATCCAAGTGATGTATTAGGCGGTGCAATCGTTGGCATTTTAAGTGCTTTCGCAGCAGTATTTCTTTTAAATAAATTTGAAGCTTATAAGCAAAATAAGGGGAATGTTTCATGAGTATTAGTTTTTTTGTTACGATGCTGGAAATGATTGGGAGCGCAGCATTTGCGGTGAGTGGTGTCGTTGTGGCGAAAACAAAAAAAATGGATATATTTGGTGCAGTGATTCTTGGATGCATGACTGCAGTTGGTGGAGGATTTATTCGTGATTTGATTCTTGGAATTCATCCACCACTGATGTTTCTGAATCCATCCTATGTTCTGTGTGCATTTGTTTTTTCAATCATTACGTTTCTTATTGAATATACAGGTGCTGATCGTTTCAGCAGACATAAAAGTT
Source organism: Erysipelotrichaceae bacterium 7770_A6 (assembly GCA_014610835.1). Lineage (GTDB taxonomy): Bacteria > Bacillota_I > Bacilli_A > Erysipelotrichales > Erysipelotrichaceae > Bulleidia. Next base: position 10,271 of record QQXM01000021.1, on the reverse strand, counting down.
TCTCCGACTTGCTGTTGAATATTACAGATACGCTAGGTTTAGCAATTTTTGCTATCATGGGAGCACGTACTGCTATGGAAAATGGATATGTGGATAATCGGTTCTTATGCATATTTGTTGGTACTTTAACTGGCATTGGTGGAGGTATTCTTAGAGATATGCTTGCAGGAGAAATGCCATTGATCATGAGAAGCAGAGTGTATGGTGTTGCTGCCCTTTTAGGGGCAATGATATTTGTATATGCATATTCTGTTTTTGGGGAATTGAATGCAATGGTATGCAGCTTTGTTGTGACGGTTACGATTCGTTATTGTGCGATTCATTATAGATGGAATCTTCCAAGGTTAAAATAGGGTGATGAGATGGAAAATTTAGACTTTTCTGAGCGTATTAGAAATGGAGAAGATCTTTGCTTTAAAGATCGTTTATCTGTTGTGTATCATTTATCTTTGCCTGGCATTCTTGCACAGATTTCTGAAATTGTGATGCAGTATATTGATGCGGCAATGGTGGGTGTTTTAGGTGCAGGTGCGAGTGCTTCGATTGGCTTGGTATCTTCTTCGACGTGGCTGTTTGGCGGGGCAATTACGGCGTGTGCAGCTGGTTTTTCTGTACAGGTTGCACATGAGGTAGGTGCTGGAAAAGAACATCGTGCAAAAGGAATTTTTAAACAGTCTTTACTTGCAAGTTTGTTATTTTCACTTGTCATCTGTGCTATCGGTGTGCTTTTGTCATTTAAACTTCCACAATGGCTTGGTGCGGATCAGGCAATCTGGAAGGATGCAACGAATTATTTTCTGTTTTTTGCATTATTTATTCCTGTTAGACAAATCAATTGTCTGTGTATGAATATGCTGCAATGTTCAGGAAATATGAAAGTGCCTTCCATTGTTGCTTCAATTATGTGTCTGTTAGATGTTGTATTTAACTATTTCTTGATTTTCCCTGCAAGAACAATTTCTCTATTTGGAAATTCATTTAAAATGTATGGCGCTGGTCTTGGAGTTGCAGGAGCACAATTAGGTACTTCATTTGCGACTGCTGTATCCATGTTTATTTTACTGGTTTATGCGATTACGAAAGAGAAGAAGATTGCATTTATCAATGAAGAAGAAAGCTGGATCGTAGAAAAAGACGTTTTAAAGCAGGCAATGCATATTGGTGTTCCTATGGCAATGGAACAATGTGCAACAACTGGTGCACAAGTCGTTTCTACAAGAATTGTTGCCCCTTTAGGAACGGTTGCAATTGCGGCAAACTCTTTTGCGATTACGGCAGAATCTCTTTGTTATATGCCGGGTTATGGTATTGCAAATGCTTCTACAACAATGGTTGGACAGGCAATCGGTGCAAAACGGAAAGATCTTGCGAAATCTTTTGCATGGCTAACTACATTTACAGGAATGATCATCATGACAGTAACTGGATGTTTGATGTATTTTTTGTGCCCGTATGTCTTTGCATTTTTAACGCCGGTAGAAGAAGTTCAAAGATTGGGTGTTTCTGTGTTGCGTATAGAACTGCTGGCTGAACCTTTATTTGCGGCGAGTATTGTTGCAAATGGTGCATTAAGAGGTGCTTCGGATACATTGGTTCCAGGTATTATCAACCTTGTGAGTATATGGGGGGTAAGAATTACATTAGCGTATTTCTTGTCAAAATCAATTGGTTTACAAGGTGCATGGATTGCGATGGCTGTAGAGTTGTCAGTTCGTGGAATATTATTTTTGATTCGACTGAAAAAAGAAAGATGGTTAGCAAATTGCTAACCATTTTCTGGATAATATTCATTTAAAAAATGAAATTGACCATCATATCCGAATTCTAAGATATGACAGTTTTTTAAGTGCGTTATTTCAATGCTTTGTCCAATATTGTGCACGAAGAAACCAATTGCTGCACCGTGCGAAACGCAGAGAACACTATTGTGATCTTCTTTTTCCATAAGAGAAGTTAAAAAGGAAATCATTCTTTGTTTTAAATGTTCTTCACTTTCACCTCCGCAAAGTTCATAGAGCTTTGAGCGTTGCTGCCATGTGAATGCTTCTGCAATCTTACGGCTTTCACCTTCCATTGTTCCATAACATCGCTCATTTAACTCATTTCTTCTTTCGTATGGCATAGATGTGATTTCTTGGATAGTTTCTTCTGTTCTATGCAGCATGGAACAATAAGCATGATCAAATGAGATTCCTTTTTCGTTGAAAATCTGTCCGGCTTGTTGTGCCTGCATATGTCCTTTTTCTGTTAGAGGTGAGTCACACATTCCTTGAATCAGGTATTTGTGATTGAATAATGTTTCTCCGTGTCTAACTAAATAGAGTTTTTTCATATATGTATTTCCTTTAATTTCTTTTTTGCTTCTTTGACATACAAAGAGGTATTTTTTTGTATGGAGGCTAGTTCGCCATCTGTTAATGTTCGAATGACTTTGGCAGGAGAGCCAAGAATCAGTGAATTTGGCGGAAAAACTTTATTTTCTGTAATGAGTGATCCAGCACCTACAATTGAATTTTCTTTAATTTCGGCGTGATTCATGATAATAGACCCCATACCGATCAGACAATTGTCATGAATTGTACATCCATGAATAATAGCACTATGACCAATGGTTACGTTACTGCCAATGGAAACAGGGCATTGATGGAATCCTGTGTGTATCATAACTAAATCTTGAATGTTTGTTTGATCTCCAATTGTAATTGGATCGTTTTCTGTACGGATGACAGAATTGTGCCATATAGAACAATCATTACCAAATGTAATTTGTCCTTTGATAACTACATTTTCTCCAGTATATATCGTTGTCATGAGAATATTTTAATACAAATTGCTATAATAAATATAATGAAAAAAATAAATGAAGGAAATACAGTTGGGTTTGTCACTGAAGAAGTGACATTATATGGCGAAGTGGAAAAAATAGAAGTAATTGAAGATTGTGTGTATTACACGATCTACGCAAATCATAAACTTTATCGTCATGTTGAAGAATCGCGTATTATTCATAATTATGGAGTCTTATATGAATAGAATCGTAAAAGGTATTGCACTTGCGGCAGGTACTTATGTGGCTTGTGGTTTACAGTATCGTAAAATGGATCAGACAGAATATTTGATTTCAACAGATAAAGTGCAGGATGATATATGTATTTGCGTTTTATCGGATCTTCATTGTCGAAAGTTTGGGGATAAACAGAGTCGAATTATGAAAATCGTTGATCAAAGGCATCCGGACTTAGTGATGATTCCTGGAGACTTATTTGATGTCGACAGAGATTTTTCGATTTCTTTTATGTTGATCGATGCTTTGAAAAACTATCCAGTCTATTTTATATCAGGAAACCATGATAATTATCTGAACCAGATTGATGAACTGAGAAGAATCTTGCGGCAGAAGGGCGTGCATGTACTGGAGGATGAAGGTACTGTTTTTTCAAAAGGGAATAGTACAATTGAAATATTTGGTATGAGTGATCATGGTAGAAAGCCGATGATTCAAGCTTCAGACCTGAAATATATGTTTCATACAGACTTGTATAGAATATTGATTTCGCATCGTCCGGAGTATACTGAATTTTATAAAAAAGCTGATTGTGATCTTGTGGTGAGTGGACATGTTCACGGCGGACAATGGAGAATACCGTTGATGAAGCGTGGAATGTACGCACCCCAGCAAGGGTTGTTTCCTGAATATTCTCAAGGAATACATCGTTTAAATGGGACAGATCTTGTGATTTCAAGAGGATTGGCGAGTGGAAACCCAATGATTCCTCGCTTGTATAACAATCCTGAAATTGTTTTTATTCAACTTACAAATCAAAAGAAAAACAATATCAATGCGAAATGATATTGTTTTTTTGAATGTTACTGTTTATGAGTCTTTGATTGCATTCTTTCATTACTTTGTTATGACGAATGTATTTTCTTGTGACTCTTTCTGAAATTAAACACATGATTTCGTATGAAATGGTATCTAATTCTTGTGCCATTTTTTCAATGCTAATGTGATCACCGAAAATTTCTACGGTTGTACCGACTTTTACGTCATGAGGCAAGCGGATCATTGTTTGATCCATACATACATTTCCGACAACTTCTGCATATTCTCCATCGACGTAAACTTTTCTGCCTGTATTTTTTCGAATGAATCCATCTGCATAGCCAATTGGACAAGTTCCAATGATTTCATCTTCTTCAGCTGTATGCAATGCGCCATATCCAACGGTTTCACCTTTATGGATTGTTTTTGTCATGAAAATCTGAGTATAAAGAGAGACAACTGATTTTAAAGCGTTTGTATAAGGTGAGAGACCATACAGGGAAATACCTACTCTGCATGCGTTGGATAATTCATCTTGAAAGAATATAGTAGCATCACTGTTATCACAATGTATCCACTCAAAAGGGTAATCAAGAGATTGTACGGCTTCCTTGAATAATTGAAATTGCTTGTTTGTAATATCGTGATCTATTTCAGATGAACAATAGAAATGTGTAAATATACCTTCTGGAATGCATCCGGCAGCTAACAATCGATCAAATGCTTCCTTTAATGTTGCAAGATCTTTAAATCCTAATCGATTCATACCTGTATCCACGGCTAAGTGAATCATCAGTCCTTTACAATTGGATTGCGTAACTTTATTTACCCATTCAAATGAAATTGCAGCGGTGGAGATATGATTATCAATTAATACAGGAATGTCTTCTGGATTTGTTGCACCAAGGATAAGCAGTTTGCCATGATATCCTTCATTGCGTAAAATCATTGCTTCATCTAAAGAGGAGACAGCTAGCATATCTGCACCTGCTTCAATACAAGTACGAGCTACTTCATAATCACCATTTCCATATGCGTTTGCTTTCACAACCGCAATATATTTTTTTTTACAAATATCTTTTGTAGTTTTTACATTATCGTAAATAGAATCTAAATTGACTTCAACCCAAGTATTTCTATACATTTTTATCACCTGTTAATAATTATACGCTTATTTATAAAAGAAATATAAAAAATGTATACTAAAAAAACAATTCAAAAATTTGGCATAAATATGCGATTTTAAAAGAAAAAGTAAAAAAAGCTTAAAAAAATTTAACAAAAAGTATTGCATAACTGTAGATGTCATGGTATATTAATTAAGCACTTCCGGTAAGGAGTGTTAAAGAAAAAACATGGAGGTTTAGCTCAGTTGGGAGAGCGTCTGCCTTACAAGCAGAGGGTCAGCGGTTCGAGCCCGTTAACCTCCACCATGTGCCGACTTAGCTCAATTGGCAGAGCAACTGATTTGTAATCAGTAGGTTGTAGGTTCGATTCCTATAGTCGGCACCATTTATTTCATGGAGACGTAGCGAAGTGGCTAAACGCGGCAGACTGTAAATCTGCTCCCTCTGGGTTCGGTGGTTCGAAACCACCCGTCTCCACCATTTTATTGGTTTGAAGTTTTATCAACCTGATACTGTCAGGCGGCCTATTGGGGCATAGCCAAGTGGTAAGGCAAGGGACTTTGACTCCCTCATCGTGAGTTCGAACCTCGCTGCCCCAGCCAATTTATTTACCACATATGTCTCGGTAGCTCAGGTGGTAGAGCAACTGACTTTTAATCAGTGGGTCGAGGGTTCGATTCCCTTCCGAGACACCATCTTATGCGAGTGTAGTTCAATGGTAGAACGGCAGCCTTCCAAGCTGCATACGTGAGTTCGATTCTCATCACTCGCTCTTGTAAAACCGCTTATGGCGGTTTTTTTCATATTTTGGAAATTTCTTTATGTACTTGCAATACTTTATTGTTTTATCAGCAGAAGGATTTGAAGAAGGTAAAAGTTTATTAACAATCGATATCCTGAGAAGAGCGGGAATCGCCCGTGTTTCTTCTATAAAAGATCGAGAAATAAATGGATGCAATGGAATTAGTGCGATAGCAGATACTTTGAATATTATGATATACGTCAATGGAAGGATAAAATTCAACGATCTAATGTTATGATATATTGGTTCTGGGAATGTGCCTGATTTTATTCCGCACAGCGTTTCTTATCGGTTTTCGGATGAAGATGTTTCTCACCCAATGCAATTGATGTATGTTGCACAATGTATCTCACAGAGATATGCGAATAGAAGGAATGATTCTAAGTAATCTTTCCTTTTTTTTATGCAAATTGATAGACTGTTTTCCTTTTTGTCATTAAAATAGCTATAAAAAATGGAGGGAATATGTCTGAAACAATAACAAAAACATATAGTACAAAAGAATTGTTGAAACGCTTTGTACCATATCTATGGAAGTATAAGCGTATTTTATTTATGGATCTTTTTTGTGCTTCTTTAACAACACTGTGTGATATCGTTTTACCACGAATCATGTCTCAACTAACAAATACAGCTATGTATGATCCTTTATCCTTGACGGTTGAGCTTGTCGGGAAAATGGCGTTCTTTTATATTATATTAAGAATTGTTGATGCAGCAGCGTATTTCTTTATGTGCTCACAAGGTCATATCATGGGCGTATATATTGAAACAGATATGAGAAGTGATGCATTTGATCAATTAGAAAAATTATCAGATTCTTATTATGCAAATACTAAAATTGGTCAAATCATGGGTAGAATTACGTCCGATCTGTTTGATGTAACAGAATTTGCACATCACTGCCCTGAAGAGTTCTTTATTGCATTTATTAAGATCGTAGTATCCTTTGTGATTCTTTGTTACGCATCTGTTCCTTTAACGATATTGATTTTTGCCTGTGTTCCGTTTATGATTTTTGGATCAATTAAATTGAATCATAAATTCCGTGCAGCCACGAAAGAACAGCGTGTTCAAATTGGAGAACTCAATGCACAGGTTGAAGACTCTTTGCTTGGTGAAAAAGTAGTTAAAGCTTTTACTGCTGAAGATACGGAATTGAAAAAATTTGCAGATGGAAACGAACAATTGAAAACAATTAAAAAGAAACGTTACTATGCAATGGCAAATTTGAATATGTGTATTCGTCTATTTGATGGACTGATGTATAGCGCAACAATTATTGCGGGTGGTTTGTTCCTTGTATACGGAAAAATTAATGCTGGTGATCTTGTCATGTACATGTTGTATGTATCTACTTTGATTGCGACAATTCGCCGTCTTGTAGAATTTGCGGAACAATTTTCTCAGGGAATTACTGGTATTGAGCGTTTCTTTGAAATTATGGATACTCCAATTGATATCAAAGATGCAGAAGATGCAAAAGAATTGGAAGTTTCTGGTGGAGAAATTGAGTTTGATAATGTTTCTTTTGAATATCCAGACGATCATAATCGTGTATTACATGAATTAAGCTTAAAAATTAAATCTGGAGAAAATCTTGCTTTAGTTGGTGAAAGTGGCGGTGGTAAAACAACCATGGCTTCATTGATCCCTAGATTTTATGATGTTACAAATGGTGCGGTAAAAATTGATGGTCAGGATATCAAGAAAGTTACAATGAAGAGCTTGCGTGAAAATATTGGTATTGTTCAACAAGATGTGTATTTATTTTCTGGAACGGTTGCTGAAAATATTGCATATGGAAAACCAGGTGCAACAAGAGAAGAAATTATTCATGCGGCGAAACTTGCTGGTGCAGATTCATTTATCACAGAATTAAAAGATGGATATGATTCTTATGTCGGAGAGCGTGGGGTTAAACTTTCTGGTGGTCAGAAACAGCGCATTTCAATTGCTCGGGTGTTCTTGAAAAATCCTAAAATTTTGTTGTTAGATGAAGCAACATCTGCTTTAGATAATGAAAGTGAAATATTGATTGAAAACAGTTTAAAGAAATTGTCAGTTGGAAGAACAACTTTAACAATTGCTCATCGACTGACAACAATTCAACATGCCGATCGGATTATTGTTTTAGGAAAAACAGGTATTGTTGAAGAAGGAAATCATGAACAGCTATTAGAAAAGAAAGGTGTGTATTACCGTCTTTGGAATGGTATTGCTTTAGAAGAAGTGAGATGATCTCACTTCTTTTTTATGGTGTGCCGGACATGACATTCATTCTTTCAAAGATAACTGACCATAGGTCTTTACTGTCAAGTGCAGTAAACTGCAACTGTTATCTATGAGGATATGAGTGAAGGAAGTGAATCAGATTGTTTGAGAAAGTATTTAAAGTAGCAAACCTCAGACTGTGATAATACCGTCAATGTGGAATGAACGTAATTAACTTTATCATCAGTCTCAAAGTGCTGGTCATACAAAAAGCGGAAAGAGCAGAACTGATCAATCTTCTGGAATACTATTTAAGATAGTTGTAATTACAATGCGAATGTAGCGCCGTATACGAAACCGTACGTAAGGTGCAATGAAAGGGTCGAAGTAAATCGAATGGATTTACTATAAAAAAACCTTTACATGGAGTGAATCGAGGGGAAATCTCCATGCAAAGGAATATCAGAAGGCATCTTTAATTTCAACGATATCTTTGATTTTTATGTGTGTAACAAATATACCGTTTAATAAACGAACTTCATCTTCAATCATTTCAGAATCGATAACTGGGCCTTTGAGAGTACCTGTTTTTTCTTGTCCGTTTTTTAGAATGAGAACTACATCTTTATCTAACCATTTTTCTAAGTTCTTCATATATGCCACCGATTGTAAATGTGAAAGAGAAAGCGGTAGTTATCAACAATCTAACAGAAATCACTTGATTCACTTTAATGACAAATTAAGGATTTTCAGGATGTGAGAAAACATAAGGTGAATATTGATTGCCGTGATAAAGCATTCGATTTAATCGCATAACACCAGCTTTCTGGTAATATTGTAAGCGATTACTTAACTGGAGGAAATATTGAATTTTTTCGAAAAATCGGAAATTTTTTGCATTTAAACAAAAAAATCAGGAATTGACCTGATTTTTTGAATTTATTTTGTATTTGCAGCTAATTCTTTTGCTAAAACTTCAAGCTGTTTGAGATTTTCTTCAGATACTGAAGACTGTATTTTAACAATTGGATCTACAATCTTCATATTCTTCATAGACGCAAGCTGTGCTTTCATTTTATTTGCTGCCATTGGAGCCCAGGAACCATTCTCAACTAGACCGATTGTTCTATTGGAAAGGTTGTGATTCTTTAATTCTGTTAATAGATTCTGCATGGAATCAAAGACTTCTGCATTATAAGTAGCAGAAGCAAATACAAGCGTTGAATACTGGAAAGCACGTGAGACGAGTTCAGATGTGTCTGTTTTGGATGTATCAAATACCATAACACTTCTCATGCCTTCTTCTGCTAACTTCATTGCTAGAATTTCTGCAGCGTTTTGAGTGTTTCCATAAATAGAACCATAGAAGATTGCAACGGAATATCTTTGTGGTTCATATGTTGACCATTGATGGTAGCGAGAAAGAATCTGTTCAAAGTCTTTTCTCCAGATATGTGCGTGAAGCGGGCAAATCATTTTGATATCAAGAGTGGAAGCTTTTTTCAGCACTGCCTGTGTTTGCGGGCCGTATTTACCGACAATGTTAACGTAATATCTTCTTGCTTCATCTCTCCAGTCGTGATCCCATCTAACTTCATCTGCAAAAATATTTCCACTCATTGCGCCAAATGCACCAAATGCATCTGCGGAAAAGAGAGTGCCTGTTGTGGATTCGTATGTCATCATTACTTCTGGCCAGTGTACCATTGGGGCAGAAATAAAGTGTAATTCGTGCTTTCCAAGGGAAAGTGTATCTCCTTCCTTGATAACAATAGAGCGATCTTTTGTATCAATATGGTAGAAGTTCTCCATCATTTTAAATGCCTGAACACTGCTGACAATTTTCATTTCAGGGTACATTTTGAAAAGATCAGGGATTACTGAGCAATGGTCTGGCTCCATATGCTGAACGACCATATAGTCTAGTTTTCTTCCCTCTAAAGCATAAGTGAGATTTTCTAAAAATTGTCTAGATACAGATTCATCAATACCATCCATCAGACAAGTTTTTTCGTCTTTGATTAAATAGTTGTTATATGACATTCCCTCAGGAACAGGGTAAACATTTTCAAATAAAGCAATACGTCTGTCATTTGCTCCTAGATAATAAATATCATCATTAATTTTGCGAACATTATACATAAATGACTATCTCCTTTTTTTTATAGTAGAAATCATAGTTCAGAATGGATGAAAATGGAACTGATATATTATAGATTTTATATATTTTTTGGCTATATTAGCAAAATGGTGAATTCAAGAAATAGAATAAATGAAAAGATCATCTTTCTTCATGTCAGCAATA
>QQXM01000161.1 GCA_014610835.1 Erysipelotrichaceae bacterium 7770_A6 | reverse complement strand
CGTAGTTCCGATGTGGTATCCCTGTGATGTACTCTTCGCATACAGAGAAGGGTATTACCACAGGGATTTTGATTCTTGTGATCTGTAGCTATGCACCTTACGGCTGTCACTATGTTTTCACAATGGCCGGTTCACTCGACCTCTACTGTTTTTACACAGTTACCTGTTTAAATCTGCAAATGCAAATCACTATGTTTTCACAATGGCCGGTTCACTCGACCTCTACTGTTTTTACACAGTTACCTGTTTAAATCTGCAAATGCAAACACTTCTGGATTCAACAGATTTGTTAATATTACTGATGATGTATCACAGCCTGCTTTTCTTAAAATATTTGCAGCACCATTTCTGTACAGACCTGTCTGATGACATGCTGTGCAGTCTGCATAGGAAGCCCGGAAAAGAAATCAGGATTATTTGTAATACGAAAAACGTGTTCTACAACACCTTTTCCAAGCACATAGTAAGACTTCTGACCTTTAAGAAGTGCAAGCTCGCCTTGAACTTCTTTCTCGTTAGCTGTCAAAGCAGTCTTGCCTTTAAGAAGTGCAAGCTCGCCTTGAACTTCTTTCTCGTTAGCTGTCAAAGCAGTCTTGTTGTGTGCAGTAAAGGCATTACGAACACGAAACAATGCAGCATTATGAAGACACTTTGCCTTGTGAGCAAAGTCATCTAGATATGCATACAGCTCATGATTTTCGTTCGAAACAATGCAGCATTATGAAGACACTTTGCCTTGTGAGCAAAGTCATCTAGATATGCATACAGCTCATGATTTTCGTTTACATAAATCCTGTCAGTTCTATACATGAATAAGTCCTTTTCACTCATATATTATATCATATATAAAGTGCAGAATATGGCTTATTTATGCGAAAATATATTGTCTTATAACAGCACAGAAATCAAAAGAATAGAAGAGTACATCAGTTAACAGTAACGCTGAATTCACCACCGCCCTATGAG
>QQXM01000160.1 GCA_014610835.1 Erysipelotrichaceae bacterium 7770_A6 | reverse complement strand
GTATATGTGCTTATATTCATATTCGCTGCTGATTTTTCTACTGGTACCTGTGAAAAGGTATCTACGATAAGCTGGTCCCATTTTGATTCGTCCTGGTGGGAATAGTGTGTAAGCTGGCCATTGTCATAAGTGAAGCGTTTATGACAGCAGCTACATTTCAGCATAGGTTTTCCACTGTTTGCATTTCCACCTTTTGTACAGTTGTCTCTGGAGAAATAGAACTGGATGAAAAGTATGTACTAAATTCACATAAAGGTGAAAAAATAGATAATTTGAAACCAAGAAAACGTGGTGGTTCAGCTTCTAAAAGAGGACTATCAAATGAACAGATCTGTTTACCTACAGCAGTGCAGAGAAATGGCACTGCTGTTTTAAAAGCAACGAACACAGCAGCACC
>QQXM01000159.1 GCA_014610835.1 Erysipelotrichaceae bacterium 7770_A6 | reverse complement strand
TGGCTTGCCTCTTTAAAGAAATACAGGAAAGATCCTTCTGGTTATACAGGGAAACCTAAGATGCCTGGATACTGCAGGAACGATACAGCTTCTTATCTTTTTACCAATCAGGATGCTGTTATCTATGATGGGAAACTGAAGCTTCCCCGTACAAAGATTCGCATTCCTGGACGATCTTTAGAAGTGGAGCTAAGGGGAATCGAACCCCTGACCCCCTGCTTGCAAAGCAGGTGCTCTCCCAGCTGAGCTATAACCCCAGGATGCAATATGAGAATAAATGGTGGGCCTGAATGGACTTGAACCAACGACCTCACCCTTATCAGGGGTGCGCTCTAACCACCTGAGCTACAGGCCCATATCTTTCTCAACAGTGCTTAAATATAATA